>JAYSVQ010000050.1:0-2692 GCA_043718485.1 Bacteroidota bacterium | reverse complement strand
CACGACTTTTTTATTCTCAGATGAAATGGATTCGTTTTCGCCGTCAAAAGTAGAATAGTAATAAGGAGTTTTCGCCTCAAACTCTGCAGCACAAGTATCCACTATTTTATAAACCCTATTGATTTTTAATTCCTCTCTTTTCTGATATACTCTGCTCTCCAAGCAACCTAACAAATGGGCAATTTGTCGGTCGGCATAACCCATTTTCTTAGCTTCTAACAAAACATTGTGGGGAATTGTATCTATCGAATATTTTTTAATTTCTTTTTCCTTGTCAACCAATTCCTCAATTTGTTTCAGAAACCAAAAATCTATTTTTGTAGCCTTTTGAATGGTTTTCATCGGCAAACCCAAGGCAAATGCATCTCTTATATGCCAAAGGCGATTCCAGGAAGGGTTTTCGAGGCTTTCCATAATTTGGTCAAGCCGCGTCAATTCTTTTCCGTCGGCACCGATTCCATTTCGTTTTATTTCAAGCGACTGACAAGCTTTTTGGAGCGCCTCACTAAAAGACCGGCCAATCGCCATGACTTCGCCCACCGATTTCATTTGTAAACCTAAACGACGGTCGGCGCCTCTGAATTTGTCAAAATTCCAACGTGGAATTTTGACAATTACGTAATCGAGCGAAGGCTCGAACATGGCGGATGTTGAAAGGGTAATTTGATTCTTGAGCTCGTCTAAACGATAGCCTACGGCTAGTTTGGCCGAAATTCTGGCGATGGGGTAACCCGTCGCTTTTGAGGCAAGGGCCGAGGAGCGACTTACCCTTGGATTTATTTCAATCACGATGATTCTTTCCGACTCAGGGTCAATGGCAAATTGAACATTGCAGCCCCCAGCAAATTCACCAAGGGCATCCATTACCCGAAACGCGATGTTTCGCATTTCTTGCATGAGGGTATCGGGCAAAGTCAAAGCCGGAGCTACGGTAATAGAATCGCCGGTATGAATTCCCATCGGGTCGAAATTTTCAATTGAGCAAACAACAATGTGATTGCCCACACAATCTCTTAACACTTCAAGCTCAAATTCTTTCCACCCGAAAATACTTTCCTCTATCAGCACTTCATGAATTGGACTTGCATGGAGGCCTCGTGTAAGCGCCTTGTCAAATTCTGCCGGAATGTTCACGAATCCACCCCCTGTGCCGCCTAATGTATAAGATGGGCGAATCACAAGCGGGAATCCTATTTCTTGTGCAATTTCCTTGCCTTCCAAAAAACTTTTTGCCGTTGCGGAACGAGGTACATCCACCCCAATTTCTTTCATCAACAAGCGAAAGGTTTCCCGGTTTTCGGCTTTTTCAATTCCCTCAAACTCAACCCCAATCGTTCTTACATTAAATTTTTTCCAAATGCCGGCTTTTTCACATTCCATGCACAGGTTCAATGCAGTTTGCCCGCCCATGGTGGGTAATACCGCATCAATACCGGGTTGGTCTTCTAAAATTTTTACGATTGAACTTCTTTTCAGCGGCAATAGATAAATATGATCGGCCATGATTGGGTCGGTCATTATCGTCGCCGGATTTGAATTGATGAGTGAAACAATAATGCCCTCTTCTCGCAATGAACGGGCGGCTTGCGAGCCCGAATAGTCGAATTCGCAGGCTTGGCCTATAATAATTGGGCCACTTCCAATTATAAGAACGTGTTTAATGCTGGAATCAAGAGGCATGTTTCTGAATTTCGGCAAAAATAAGTCGCATTATCTAAGCCAAAAGCCCGAAATTTCCCGAAAATTTGTGAATTGTTTGATAACAATTTATCTTACAAGTAGTTAAAGCAATAAATCTGGTCTAAAGCTTTTCCTTTCCCTGTCTTTTCAGGGGTTTTGAAATGAAAGTATTCTACTCAATATTATTTCTTTTTGCGTTTAATCCTCATTTCCTGAAAGCACAGGAAAGCGGTCTTTTTGAATTTTTTGAGGCACGTGCCTGGGGCGATTTCGTAAAGATTCAATGGAAAATTGCTGAAGGAGGCCAATGTTTCGACACGCATGTTCTTCGGGCAGAGGGCGAGGCAGACTTTGATACCGCTTATACCCTGAAAGGTTTTTGTGGGGGTGGAACCGTTTACGAGTATTTAGATTCCATGCCTTCCAAATATGTAGTTAATCATTATCGGATGCAGTCTGGCGCGTTGGAGTATAGCGCCATCTTTTCCGTTGATTTTCGTTTTTTAGAAAAGGGTCAAACTTGGCACCTCTTTCCTTATCCTGTAACGAATCAATCTACGTTTGTTTTTTCGGGAGAAGAGAATCAGAAGTACAATGTTCATTTCTATGATATTCTTGGAAATGAAATTAAAGAGAGCGAAGAAATTGAATCCAACCATTTTGAAATAAATAGGGAAGAGTGGGAAAGGGGTGTTTTTTTTATTCGAATTTCTGACCCCAAAGGAATTCTGCTGAGTGCAAAAGTGATTATTCAGTAATTCTTTTCTCCGCTAAATTATTTGATGAAAATTCTCTTTTCTTTATCGTAGATAGTTTTAGAAAAGGGAATAATTATTATGGAAAATGAACCTTATTGAGGCTTACTTTTTCCTGCGAAATCTGAGTTCTTTTTCAGTTTCGGTTTTTAAAATCATTGTTTCCTGTTCTAATTGAACCACTTGAAAAAGGGTGGGGGTTTGAAAGGGATAAGTGATGCTCAATTTTTTGCCTTCCTTATCTATTTCAAAAACAC
>JAYSVQ010000490.1:0-3375 GCA_043718485.1 Bacteroidota bacterium | reverse complement strand
AATTTTCAATTGATCCTATATCCAAAAAACAAGATTTTGAAGGTTACAAACTGTACAAAACCCAATTGGGTTTTGACATTCAAAATGTTCAAGAAATTACCTCTGCGTTGCACCTTGTCGCTCAGTTTGATTCAGCGGGAAACCAATTGTTTTTTGATACCGGATTTGAAAAAATCATTTTAAATCCACCTGCTTCTTTTCCAAATGACCCCCTTGTGTATCGCTACAAGTACTCCTTTGAAAAACTTCAAGATGGTTGGCAACATGCGGTTGCCTTAACCGCATTTGACCAAGGCGACCCTGAAAATAATTTAGCCTCGCTTGAAACTTCAACTTTATCAAATTTGAAGAGAATATTTCCCGGAAAGTCGGGCAATCCGGGTTTTATTAATGGCGACCCTTTTGTTTACCCAAATCCCTATTATGCCGGTGCGAGTTGGGAAGGTAGCAGTAGTTTTGAAGAGGACAAGAAAATAATGTTTGCAAACTTGCCCACACGTTGCGAGGTAAGAATTTATACCTTGAGTGGTGATATGGTTGATTCATTCACCCACGACGATTCCCACTCGGGACAAGAAAACAAGTGGTTTTCTACCTATTCAGACCCTAAAGCAGTTCAATTTGCAGGAGGGGAGCACGCCTGGGATTTACTTTCCGCAGATAATCAAATCATTGCCAGAGGTATTTATTTGTTTTCGGTAAAAGACAATGAGTCAGGCAAGAATTTTAAAGGTAAATTTGTTGTTGTCAAATAAGTTAATTTATATATGAAAAAATCGTTTCTCCTTCTTGTCCTTTGCATTCCCTTTACGTTTTTGAGTGCGCAATATCCACTCGTTAGAATTGACAGTGTCCAACAAGTAAGTGCGCCAAATTTGGCCGTCTGCCTTGACACCTCTCCCTTGTTTGGAGATACAGTGAAGTTGAGAGGAATCGTGTTGATGGATGGAGGCCTTGCACAATCAGCCGGAGGCAGAAATATCTGGATAATGAACAACGGAACCGGAAATTGGAGAGGCATTGATCTTTACGGATCTTCTTCAATGGCTACAAGTCCCGATGATGTGCTGGATCTGGTTGCTGGCGATTCCATTGAAATAACAGGAAAATTAGATGAGTATCAGGGTGAAACCGAAATTATGCCCTTAACAAGCGGAACGGGTGTACAAATCATTTCAAGCGGAAACCCGATTCCTGCTCCAGTGGTTGTAAACATTTCAGATTTGAACGATGCGGCGAGGTTAAACAAAATCCCCACCGGAGAACAGTATGAAGGCATGTTTGTAGAAGTACAATCGGTAACTGTGCAATCGATAGATCCTTTTGGCGCCAATCGTGTAAGTTTTAATGTTGTCGATGGGTTAGGAAATAAGCTAAATGTATCGGATCGGTTTATTGTCGGGCGCACGCCTGCTAATGGGGGAACGTTTGTTCCGCCAAATGTTGGGGATCAATATTGCACGTTGAGAGGAATTTTAATGCATTCAAAAAATGATTGCCCCGGTTTTAACAATGGCAGGGGATATGAAATTCATCCTTTCGATACTTCTCATTATCAAATTTGCTCGGCGGCTCCAAGTATTTTCAATGTGAGCCGAAATCGAGTTACGCCTACAAGCTCCCAAAACGTGACAGTAAGCGCACAAATAACCGATGGTGATGGCGTAGATACTGCCTCTCTTTTTTATGCCGTTGGCGCAACCAATTCTACTTACATCTCTGTGCCAATGGTAAATTCTACCGGCAGTACCTACACAGCAGATATTCCTGCTCAGGTAAATGGCGCTTTTGTAAAATATTATGTTTGTGCAACAGACAATATTGCCAACACAAGTTGCAATACAAACGTTCCGGGCGGCTCCAATGCTTATTTTTATACGGTTCGGGATAGCGGAACCACCATCTACGATGTGCAATATGTTCCTATCGCTTTTGCCAATGGTAATTCTGGATATGTTGATATGGAAGTAACCGTAACCGGTGTAGTAACGGCTTCAGCAGAGCCTGGAAATTTAGGCTATGTTTTTATTCAAGAGGAAGGTCGTTTGGATTGGGGTGGAATCATGTTGCTCGGTTCAGCGAGTCTTTCAACTTTACAGGTCGGTCAAAAAATTACCGTGACAGGAGATGTAAAAGAAGCAAATGGCTTTACCCGCATTGAAAACGTTTCTTCAATTGTAAGCGCAGGTTCAGGAACCATTACACCCTTGCGCCTTTCGCCAAGCAATTTTACAACCTATGCTTTTGCGACAAACGAAGCTTATGAAAGCATGTTAATTGAAATTCACGCCAGCCCGGCCTCCTTATATGTAGTTGACGACAATGCAGATGGCCCTCCCAGCAATTTTGGCGAATACCGTGTTGGAGGCGACCAATTTGATCCTTCAACTGGTTGCAGAGTATTGGCCGGAAGACAAACTTCCTCAGCGTTTTCCTCCCTTAATGTTTCTTTTGTAAATGACTCCATGTGGGCAACTGTCGATGGCTTGATGAACGTGCCAGTGTGTAAAATTAACACAGGCGATATGTTTGATTCCATCGTAGGCATCATGTATTATAGCTTCGGTGCTTTTAAAATGTTGCCAAGAAACAATTCAGACTTTTTTGGAAACCTTGCTTGGTGTCTAAACGTTTCGAACGAGGACGATATTTTGCAAAACGGACAGTTTGTCGTTTATCCTAATCCTGCTTCTTCTGAGGTTGGATTGTCATATCAATTGCCGGCAAACATTCACGCTGCTGAAGTAAGCCTATGGAGTCTAAACGGAAAAAGAATGACCCGCGAATCATTAACGGGTTCTTCCGGAAACATTCAACTCAACACAGAATCCCTTTCTTCGGGTGTTTATCTGCTCCAAATAAGCGAAGGAAATGCTGTGTTCTCAAATCAAAAATTAATTATCACCCGGTAATTTATTGTTTTGAATCTTAGGCTCCTCCTTCTCGGATGTATTCTCCTTTTTTCCGCTTGCCGGAAGGGGGAGCCTTTTGATAATTTCGCACCTGAAACTCAAATTTTTGTTGAGTCGATTGTGCTCACCGGGCCGAACAGACTCAGCAGCCAAGTGCATATTTATTGGAGTGGCGCCGATCAAGATGGCTATGTGAAGGGATTTGAAATCTCTTTTGATAATCAAAACTGGACCTATACTACTAACCACGACAGTCTTTTTCTTTTTGATTTAACCGGCGGTGTAGATTCGTTAGACGTTTCCCTCTGGGTTAGGGCGATTGACGGGAAAGATTTAGCAGATGCAAGTCCGGCATTCTTAAAAATTCCCATTAAAAATAGTCCCCCGACTGTAAATATTGACTCTGTACTAGCCCTTCAAGACACTGCACATATTGTGTTTTCGCTTTTATGGGAAATTAAAG
>JAYSVQ010000489.1:0-3381 GCA_043718485.1 Bacteroidota bacterium | reverse complement strand
CATTTATGTTGCTTCGAAAAGAAACACTAGATAAAATTGGCTGGCTTGACGAAGATTTTTTTATGTACGGAGAAGACATTGATTTGTCTTACCGGGTTATGTTGGGAGGTTGGAAAAACTATTATTTCCCCGAAACCAGAATAATTCATTACAAAGGCGAAAGCACAAAAAAAGGCAGCCTGAATTATGTAAAAGTGTTTTACAATGCCATGATCATTTTTGCCGGCAAGCACTTTAATAAAGGCAGCAAAACAGTGTATGTTTTTTTCATTCACCTCGCTATTTATTTGCGGGCTTTTATTTCGGTTCTCAATCGTTTTCGAAAAGGACTGAGTTTTCCTTTATTAGAAATGGCCCTTATTTATTTATCTATTATCGGGGTTAAGCACTATTGGGAAACGGCACACAAATTATTGATGGATGGCATTCCTTATCCTTCAGAATTTGAATGGGTAGCCGCACCGGTTTATACCATGTTATTCTCCGGTTTTTTATGGGCATTGGGTGCGTATCGAAAACCTTTTCGGTTTCGACCTATCTTGGAAGCTTCTCTTTCGGGCTTTGTAGCGATTGCTACAATTACCTATATAGTAAAAGACATTAATTTTTCTCGCGTAATCGTGGGAATGAGTAGCTTGGCGGTGGTATTCATTGCCGCATCCACAAGGGCCATTTATAATTTTTCAACTACAGGTTCTTTCATTTTTACGCAGGAACAAAAACGCCGTGCAATAATTGTGGCAGACGAAAATGAAGCAGAACGAATTCGAAGACTGATTCGAAGTGAGCTTGAATATCCTGTTGAAATGGAGGGAGCCGTCTTCCCTGGCTTGGTTCGACCCTCTGGAAACTCCTTTTTTATTGGTACGGTTTCCCAGTTAAAGGAAATTGTTTCTATTTATCGAATTGAAGAAGTGATTTTTTCAGGTGCAAGTCTCAGTACGCTTTCTATTTTAGATATGATGTCCAATTCCGGGCCGAGAGAGGTGCGCTACAAAATCGTGCCCCCCGGAGCAGATTATTTAGTTGGACCGCAGGTTATTCATTCAAGTTTGTATGGAGGCGCCGGATTTTTTCCGCTTGGCCGAAAGGAGGAAAGAAGAAAAAAGCGAGCCTTTGACATTGGTTTCAGTACAGGGCTTTTGATTTTGTTTCCTTTGTTTTTTTGGTTGTACAATCGCCCGTTTAAAGCCTTTCGCAATCTCATGCATGTACTCAGAGGCGAAAATCATTTAGTGGGTTATATAAAGGGCACGCCAGAGGGGCTGCCCGAAATAAAGAGGGGATTGTTGAATATGTTGCATAGATTGCCGGGAGACCAAAGAAAATTATCTGAAAACGTTTCTGGTCTTGACCGGCATTATGCACGCAGTTATTCTCTTTCACTTGACTTTGAAATTTTGATGAAGGGCTTACGAAATTTGGGCGAGGAGAGAGCCCTTTTGTAAAATGAATTTCGGGGTCATCAAAAAAACGAGTGTAGTTTTGCTTTTTGCAATAGCAAGTTGCCTGAGCAGCGATGCTCAATGGTGGCAACCTAATCGTGTGCATGTTGGTATTTCAGCCGGGTTTGGTGGCCTCCATGAATGGGGAAAACCGAGCTTTGATATTTACTGGCACAGAACGACCTTAAGATTGGCGCCCGGTTTATACTATGCATCGGCGGGCATTACCCAAAAAATTGGATGGTTCAAACCTCGTGAAAGAAAAGACCGAGTAATTATTATGTCTTTTTATTATCACAATGATTATTTGCTTTCTCGTTTGAAAAATTCTAATCCCAAACGTGACCTGAATGTCTTTATGTTTATGCCGGGCATTCATGTGAATTTGAATTATCTGGGCACAATTTATTTTCAAGCCTCGGCGGGCTATACGTATGCAAGAGAAAAGAATTTTTATCCCGATGGAGGCGACCCCGTCATTCGTTACCATCATTTACCCATGGCTGAAGTGCGAATCGGAGGCGTGTTTTTGAGCAGAAAAGAGCATCATCAGGTTCTAAAGCCACCAAAGCCGGATGTAAAGAGAATTAAAAACACCAGATTGAAATGGAAGAAATGATTCTGTTTCTTTTTGCAGACAGTCGGGGATTTTTGTTTTCGCTTTCAAAGAAGGTACCCTTTATCTTTCACAGGTGAAATATTGGCTTGTGTTTTTGATTTTTCTTTTTCCAATCATGCTATTTGCCCAAGAGGGAGACTGTCGCCTTCCCGAAAGTTCTTTGACTCCCATCATTGATAAATTCAACCCCTTTTTTTCAGATCATACCTGGGACAAAAACGAAATTCTGGAAGTTGCACGATTAGATGACAAAAGATTGATTACGATAAGACAGAAATCGTGTCTTCGACATCATGTATTGATTACCATGTTTATGGAGGCCTCTGAAATTAAAGACGAGAATCGATTTTGGATAACAGAAGTTCTCGTCATGTTGAAACGAATCTTCTTTAATGACCCCGAATACATGAAATATAAGCGTCTTTTTGAGCAAGAGTTTATTCGGGTTTTTTTGTTGAATGGAACCAACGTTTTGTTCAACTTTCCCTTAGGGGAGCGCTCCTTCATTTGCAAAGTAGAACACGGCCCTTGGGGAGCCAGAATAAAAATGGAGTCGGTGAAATTTATTTTGAAAGAGAAAATTAGACGCCCCGGCATTCCCAGAGAAGAAGATGACGGATGGATTAAGTAGGGTTTTTAAAAGACGCCTAGACATGTGATTTAGCACGGCGTATCAAAATGAATTTATAATTTTTTGTTGCAATTTCCTATTCCGGCCCTCAGGGCTTGGGCTATCTTTTAATACACACCCAGCAACCAAGCTTGGGTTCGCATAAGCATTTGGGGATTTTCGATTTTTCCGTTGAAAAATTCTAAAGCAGAAAAAGCAAAAATAGTCAAGTCTGAATTTTGAGGAAGTGCTGTGTTTGTGTTGAGTGTTTCTATGTTTTTTTGTTGAACAGAGAAATAGTCTGAGACAAAGTGTTCGCAAATGCCGTGTTGTACAGGAAAGCAGGGATTAAAAGCGCTATTCTTTTCTTGAAAATAGGGGCTTACAGTAACTAAACATAAGTTGTACCTGAAGTATAAAGCTGTTTTAGGAATCACTTTTTTTGACATCAATTGTGGGGGAACCATATCTAATGCAAAGTGTAACTGTTGAATTCTTTGCAGCCTTGGACAGGAGATTGGGAACGTTTGTGTATTGAGAGGAATGGGGTATGTCTGTTTAGGCGAAAAGAAAATTCGGGATTCACCCGAATCGAGGCATTCTATGTTCGCTATTTTTTTAAGGTGTGCGGTGAGGCGGTTATGCAATTTCCCATCGCCCCAAGATTTTTGTTTTTCGTCTAATGCTTGTCGCAGGGTTTTTGAGAG
>JAYSVQ010000488.1:0-3384 GCA_043718485.1 Bacteroidota bacterium | reverse complement strand
GGCGTGCCCAACGACAACGATTTTGCCATTAGCAATGGCGGTAAAATTGTTTCGGTAATCAACTCCAATATTTTTATGTATGACTTGGGAACCGATGCGATTACCCAACAAATTTCTTTGCATGCTTTTTCATCAAGCTTGAATTTACCTTCATCAAAATATGACCCTAGAATGCGCTATGACCCGCGCAACGATCGATTCGTTATGGTGTTTTTGAGCGGCACAACCGATACAACTAATAATATTGTCGTTGCTTTTTCCCAAACCAATAATCCAACGGGTGCTTGGAGTTTATATGCGCTACCTGGAAATCCCCTCAACGATACCACATGGACAGATTATCCCATCATCGCTTTAACGGAGAAGGAATTATTTATTACCGGCAATTTATTGAAAACGGGCTTGTCTTGGCAATTGGGTTTTTCTCAATCCATCGTTTGGCAAATTCGTTTAGAAGATGGCTATCGGGGCGACTCCTTAGTAACTCAGTTATGGACCGGAATTCAAAACGCAGGCACGCCGATTCGAAACTTATGCCCGGTTCAGGGCGGTTCAACTACCTATGGTCCTGATATTTATTTATTAAGCGATAAAAATTTTTCAACCTCAACAGATTCCTTTTTTGTGCTTCATATATCAGATTCTTTGCAAGGAAACGATACGTTGAGCATTGAGATGATTCACGCTGATAATTCCTACGGGGCGGCACCTTTGGCAAGGCAAAGGTTTAATACCTATTTGGAAACAAATGATGCCAGGGTTTTATCGTCTTATATTGAAAATGGAAAAATTCAATTCGCCGGGAATACGGTTAACCCCGATACCAACACGGCTTGTATTTTTCACGGCACGGTTTCAGGCTTAAGCGGTACAAAAAGTATTGCACTCAATTATATACGGGAGGACTCGATGGAATTTGGCTACCCAAATTTAAGTTTTGCCGGAACCGGCCCGAGTGACCATCAGTGTATTCTTACTTTTAACCATACCGCTTCACATCTCAATCCGGGTTTGTCTGGCGTTTTTGTTGACAACAACGGCGATTATTCCGCTCGTCTCGTTATTAAGGAAGGCTTGAATTATATAAACGTACAAACCGGTTCGGTAGAGCGATGGGGAGATTATTCGGGGTCTCAAAGAAAATTTGACGAACCGGGAAAGGTATGGGGATGTGGAACCTATGGCCGAACCGATAGAACCCACGGCACGTGGATTGCAGAATTAAATAATCCCGAATTATTTGTAGGAACAAAAGCTCCTGCTGAAGAAAAATTTGCCTCCTCGATTTTTCCGAATCCGGCAAATGAAAGAGTAAACCTTAGCTTTCAATTACCAGAAGCCAAGAATTGCGAAATTGCATTATATGATTTGCTCGGCAATCGGGTTGAAACTTTTATTTTAGACAGAGTGAAGAGTGGCTTGAATGAATTTTCTTGTTCGACCCAATCCCTTGAAAATGGAGTTTACTTTCTGCGCATCTCATCTGAAAGTGAAATTTTAGCGAATCAAAAATTTATTATTCAAAAATGAGTAAAAGACATTTTCTAGCGATTTTCGTTCTTGCATTCTTATTTTCTTGTAAAAATTATGATGAGGGATTTGGTGGGGATGCGCAAGTGAGTGGAAGTATAAAACACCACTCAACACTTATTCCCAATGCCTGGGTTTGGATTAAATTTGGTTCAAAAGAATTGCCCGGCACCGATTCTACTTTGTTTGATGCATACGGTCAGGCAGACTCAACCGGAAATTATTCCGTTACCGGATTGACGCCCGGCAATTATTATTTTTATGGAAGTGGCTGGGACCCGGCGATTGCACAGGCCGTTTTTGGTGGGCTACCTGTATTCATTGAAGATGAAGATGATGCACTTTCAATAAATCTTGCCGTTACTGAAGGGGATTAATCTTGCCAGTGAAAATCAAATTTCTTAAAATTGGGTTAATCTTTTGCCTCGGCATAATTTTCATTTCATGTAAAAGAGATGAAATTTTATCCAGTCCGTGGAAGGGTTTTCCGCCTGAAGTTGGAGAAGTTTTCATCACCCAATGCGCGACATCCGGCTGTCATAATACGGCAAGTTTTGCAGGCGCCGGTGGACTCGACCTTAGTTCTTGGGATGGACTATTTAAAGGAGGTGCCGCAGGGGCGGCAGTGATTCCTTTTCGGCCCGACCAAAGTTTTCTGACTTATTTTATTAATACAAATCCTGGAACCGGGCCTGTACTCGAGCCCTCAATGCCACTAAATCAAAGCCCATTGAGTTCAGAAAAAGTTGATATTATTCGGAACTGGATTCTGCAAGGCGCAAAGAATCAAGATTGCTTCATAAAGTTTTCGGATAGACCGGGAAGAAAAAAGGCATATGTAACCAATCAAGGGTGCGATTTGGTTTCTGTTATTGATCAGGAAAGCGGTTTAATTATGCGATATGTAAGCGTGGGTCAAATTCCCACCTTTACTGAAAGTCCACATGCAATTAAAGTTTCGCCCGATGGTCAATTTTGGTATGTTGTATTTCTTGCGCAGAATCCCTATCTCGAAATTTACAATGCAAATACAGATGCTTTTATTGACAAAATTTTAATTGGCCCTGGGGATTGGAATACGATTACCCTTTCTCCTAATGGAAGGTATGCCTTTAGTGTCGCCTTCAACGGAAAAAAAATTGCCGTGAGTGATTTACAAAATCGGTTACCCTTGGGTTCACTTCAAGTGCCGGATGCCCCACATGGCTCAGCCGTAAATGCAGATTTTAATCGTTTGTATGTTACCCAACAACTTACCAGTAAAATATACCGTTTTGATTTCACCACGAATCCTGCCAACCCAGATAATTTAACTGAAATTGATTTGATACAAGGGGTATTTCCCCTCTCTGGCAATATTCTCCAGCCGCATGAAATTATTTTTGCACCCGATGGAACTCGCTATTTGGTTTCGTGTCAAGGCACTAAAGAAGTAAGAATTTTTAATGCTGAAAATGACAGTTTATTAAGTGTAATCGGGGTGGGAGATTACCCGGTTGAATTTGCCTTGTACCCTGCACGAAAATTTGCGCTCGTTACATGTATGGAAGACACCAGCACATTTGGAAATAATCCGGGCCAACGGGGTTCCGTAGCAGTAATAGATTACAACCAAATGACCTTGGTTCAATCTTTTTATACCGGTTATCAGCCCCATGGAGTAGCTATAGACGAACAAAATGGAATTGCATGGGTAGCCAATCGAAATACGAATCCTGATGGCCCTGCACCGCACCATACAACCAGTTGTGGAGGGCGAAACGGTTACTTGATTCAAATCAATCTTAATACCCTTCAACTATTGCCGGCTACCAAAACAGAGTTATCCGTTGACCCCTATGCGGTTGTTTTCAG
>JAYSVQ010000487.1:0-3393 GCA_043718485.1 Bacteroidota bacterium | reverse complement strand
ATTGAATGGAAAACTTCTCAACTAGAAGAAATTAAAAAACATATTCAAAACACGATTACAAATTCCGATAAATTCATTAAATTCATTAAGAAATGGACAAGCTAATACAATATCAATATCAAATTCTCAGATATTCACCTGATAAAGTAAGGGGAGAATTTATCAATATAGGTATTGCCGTTTATTCTCCGAATGAAAAATTTCTAAAAGCGGCTTTTCCCTTTTCCATTGTAAGGGCACAAGCATTGTTTCCGGCTTTAAATTTAGTTGGATTGCAAACAGCACTGGAAAGACTGGGAACTTCTTTGCTCCAAAAAACTGGCTCGATGCGCGAATGGCCAGATGCTCTTCCATCAGTAATCTCGTCTGTTTTCGTGAAAGATGATTCGTCTCTTTCGTTTACAGAAATGAAAATGGGCGTTGATACTGACCTCAACCATGCTTTTGAGGATTTGCTTCAGCGGATGGTTATAACTCAATCGGATATTTTTCCTATGCCGTTTATTGCTACGAGTCATTCTTTAGGACTTATGTCCCTTTTAAAAGTTTCAGGTGGGGTAACCATATCCAAAAAAAAGGAGGAAACTTTTTTTTGGGGCCCATCAAAAATGCATGCTGAAGTATGTAGCTTAAGCGAACATCTTGATTGTGATTTCACTCCCTCCGAAATAAGAAAAATATCAGCACCATACTCAAAGAACTTTAAGGTAGGTACGCCACGAACAATTGCATGAAAACTCCTATAGATTTTGATCCTGCCAAAATTCAAATCCATTCAATTCGTTTTATTGAATCCAGAATTGACCCTATTGAGTCTGGAAAACAAATTCCTTACAAAATTCATACTTCTGTTGAAGAGGGTTTAAATTTTGAGCAGAAGATTGTGAGAGTTGTTATTCATTTAAACATGGCTCAGGATTGGCCAGCAGGTGAACCAAACACGGGGAAAGAACTTGGTCATTTTGCAATTGAATTTCTGTTTCACGTTGAGGATTTAACCGATTGGTTCAATCTTAATGAATCCACAGGTCAATATGAATCTGACGGCTATCTCTCTGGTACTTTACGGGGAATAGCCTATTCAACCTCTCGTGGTATGTTGCTGAATCATTTAATGCTCTCCCCTTTTTCTGCGGTGGTTCTTCCAGTAATTGATCCAATGACTATTGAAGTGCGGGTTGGGGAAGCGGTGAAGCTGAAATAGAGGCCTCATTGGCCTCAACTATTTTTACTGAACAACAAATGTAAAAGAATAGTCTCGTGCTTTCCCTTTTACAAAAAGGTAGTAAACACCGCGGTTCAATGGGTTTTGAAGGTGGATTTTGTTCTCGTTCTCCACGGAACCTGATTCCATTTCCTGGCCTAATAAGTTGCTAACAAAAAACTTGCTTCCCTTTAGATAAACGCCTTGAATGTTGAAAGCTGGATTCTCAGAAACGACAGAAGGGTAAAGAAAAACCCGTTGCGTCGCAAGCGGGACATCAATTTCGACAGTAGCGCAATTCGAGATATCCAAATTTTCATGGATAGAATAAAACTGCCGAAAAACGGAGGCAAGTGAATCTCCAAATTTCTTTCGGTTCAAATAATTGTCGCGCACATTTGAATAATTGCACTCCATCTGCAAGCCATTAACTGTATTTCCGGAAGTAAAACAGGTATGCATTGAGGTGTTGTATCCGCCATCAAAATAGGGATTTGCGCCCGGAAAAGGGGTCTGTAAACTCGGCACCGAGGGATATCCGGCTTGACTTAACAAAGTGCCCAATGCGAAATTGCCGCGTAATAATTCGGCATTCGAATAGCTATTTACATTTGAGGCAACCAATTCTTGAATAGAACCGTAGCCGATATAAGGAATGGAATTTAATACACTGTCTGTAAATCCAAGTTCAGTTGAAGTGTACAAATAACCCAATTCCAATTGTTGCAAGGTATGACCGTGGCCATGCACATCAATATAAAATACCTTGCCCGGAAATTGAGATTGAGCAATAGATTGAGCCGTATCAATAAAATGCTGAAATTCTGTCCATGCATTTTCAGCTTCCATATTTCCACATGCGCCTTCCACGATCTCTCGATTACAATCGATTTTTGTTCTTTTCAAATTGCAAAAAATAAGATGGGGGTGACATCCACTTAATTGAAAAAGACTGGAATCGATTTGTTTTGCCAAGGCAATTGTATTTGCATCGGTTACCAGCGTTGGACTATTGCAGGTTCTGTCGGGAATGGAATCAGGCGTTACGCTGCCCCCATGCGGAACTGAAATTACAATGGGCAAATTGCCCACATGGTACTCAGTATATTGGTTAAGGCCATATATTACTTGTGCATTCAAAATGCAATTCAAGCCAAGAAAAAGAAAAAAGCAGAATACTTTTACCATTGTTTCCAATTTGCTTTCGAGTTCAACATTTTTAAACTCAATGCAAAATAGTATTTTTTTTACGCTGTATTAACGCACCAAGGTAACCGATTGCGCGCCGGATTCCTCTTTACCCTCTCGTGTTTGGTAATTCCACGTAAAAAAATACACCCCTTCAGGCAAATCTTTTCCATTATGGGTTCCATCCCAATTGATTTCCGGGATTGAAGTAAGGTGCACCTGCGTTCCCCAGCGGTCAAAAATTTGAACGGTCGTTTCGAGGGATTCGCAATTTACTTTGGCTTTAAAAAGATCATTCATACCATCGTGATTGGGCGAAAAAATATTTGAATATTCAATGCAATTACATGCCTTTTCTACCAATTTAACCGAATCCCTAATCGTGTAACAAGGAAAAAAAATATCAACCCAAACCCAACCTTCCTCGAATGTCAAAATTTCAGAGCCGGTTTCTCCGGTGCTCCATAACCATGAAATGGCACCGTCTGTTTTTGCGCTCAAAAGATGACCATCAGCTTGGCAAGTACTGTCGCCAAAGGCTTGCAAAACTCCGATTTCCTTTTCTTTATCATATTCAAAATCCCAATGATTGGGTAAGCCCCAGGTTGAACGACCTGAGCCCAAACTCGGGCTTTGGTCTAAAAAACCACAAGCATTCCCAAAGGAATCAGGATATTGAATGGTAGAAATGTAATTTCTAAAACTTAATCGGGCTACATACAATTTGCCGTCGGGCCCTTGCTGAACAGAGCCAAATTCAGGAAAACCTAAGCTAATCACCCTTTTTGAAATGGCGAAATTCTGCATTGTGGCATCGTATTGCAGCAATTCACTTTTGGCTATATTTTGCTCTAAACCGGCAGTTGTTGCATACAAAATGTTACCATTTGGCGAAAAAGAAATGCCATACGCTTTTAGCCAATCTATTGAATCAATCCTTGCATTCTGAACCTCGCCGGTTTGATTATTAAAATCGAAAAGTTCTACATATCCCTCAGAAT
>JAYSVQ010000486.1:0-3395 GCA_043718485.1 Bacteroidota bacterium | reverse complement strand
TTTTATTTTATTCCTGAGTTGAGATAAGCCCTTGTGAAATGCTGGCTTCCCACCACCGATTATTGTGCATGATTTTGTTTTCCGTGATTTTCCATACTTCGGTACTCTTTTTTCTAAGCAAGAACTCATCATAATTAACCTTGCGTGGAAATTTTGAATCTTTCCTAGCCATAATTCTGATTTCCTCGCCAGGATAGACAGTAAAGGCTTGTTCTGCTAATACCCAACCCCGGCTAATCGCGACCCCACTGGTACTCAAGGGTTGATAGGTAGCGTGGTGCGCTACCCCTTTTGGATCAATCGTTTCAACCCAAAATTCTGTTAAGGGCCGCAAATCCTCAAATGCAAGAACCCAAACGGAGGCGATTAAAATTTGAGGCTCACTTATTTCTGGTTTGTTTCGATAGAGATAATTAAATCCCCAGCCTTCTTTTTCATTACCGCCTTTGCCTGCAAATGAAAATCCCAGCAAGGAATCGTCAAAACTTTCATAGAATAGTAGATCGTCATTCTGATTTACGAGTAGTCCATTTTCCTGAGTAATCAGGCTTGCAAATTCTGCCAAAAATTTTTCACTTTCTTCTTTTGCCTTTTCTTTGCCAATAGACAAAAGGGTTTCAAAAGAAAGCGCATATACATTCACCGATTCGTTTTCAAAAACGAGCTCCCCAAAATTTGGCAGGTAATAAGGACGATCGTGGGGAATGCTTTTTAGGGATACTACAAGTAGCGGTTTTTTTTCATATAGAAGGGGAACTGAAACCGGGTGAATGGGCTCAGTAATAAATTGAAATTGTTGCAACGCTTGCGATAAAGAAGTGCGTGGCATTGTACTATTTACTAAGGGTAGGCCAGAGAGTAAGGAGGCCTGCATCGCAATTTTTTCAGCGCCTTCATTTAAAATGGTAAAATTTTCTGAGCCAATTTGAAAGTAAGGTAGAATGAGCAATGCAGCGTATTCGTTCGGTTTAATTTTAGTAATCCATTCTAATTCCTTGCCCTTTACTTCCAATGTTTTCAAATCAGACTTAGAAAGCGTCAGTCCTGATTTTTCTTTTAGAAAATGAAGCCAAAGGGCCGATTCCAAAGCTCCGACACAAAAAAATCCAACAGTGAAGGAGAGGGAATAAAATATATTCTTCTTTTCTTTTAAGTATTGAAACACGCGCCATGCCACCCAGGCAGCGAGTACGGACCATACATAATAAAATGGCCATGCGAATCGACCGATACTTCTAAACTGGCTAAGCCCGGGAATTGAATAAATGCTTTCACGCAGGAAACTCACAAAAGGATATCGGAATGAAAAAAGCAGCAAAGAAAATCCGGCGAATGCAGAAACAAAAATGATGGCATTCGGCAATTGAGCCACGTTTTTGCCCGAAAAAGCTAACCAAAATCTACGAGAAAAATAAGTCACTGCCGCAGCAATCAAGCCGAGCCCAGCGAAACCAACATACGCATAGCCCTCCCAGGAGACTTTGGTAAAGTCAGCGTAGTTTTCAATCCAATTTCCGTGGGGAAGATAAAGCGGAAAAAAAACCGAGGACCAGTATGCGCGAAACTCAAAAAATCCAAATGGACTTTCTGGTCTGTCATGAACCGTATCAAAATTCAATACAATGACCTTGAATATTAAAGCAGGTAAAATGGCTTGAAAGGTTAAATTGAAAATGGCCTTTCTTCGACTGAAAATGCTTTTATGGCTAATCAATATGAATAACCACCAAAAAAATACAAACATGACACCCATGGCAAGCAAATAAGGATGGATGAATCCCCAAGCGATTAACCACAGTACAACAAAAACGGAAGTAATAGAGGTTTGATTTTTGAAATGTCGAATGAGCAACAGCCATAATCCGGGAAAAAAACAAATGTAGGAGAGTGCATAATGGCCTTGCATTCTAAACAATTGGGGCGATAAACCCGCAATCAGTACTGCCGAAGCCGCAGCCCAAAGAGACTCAACTTCAAGAGATTTTAAAATTTTGTAAATGAGAAATGTTCCCCAAAAAAAGGAAAGAAAAATGGCAAGATTTAAGAAACCAAATACATGATGTTGAAAATAAGAAATGTGATTGGCTAAAAACTTTAAAGTAACAGAAAGTAAGGGTTGACCGTCTGTAAAAATCAGCTGTTCTCCAAAAGGGTAGTTCATTCCACCGAAGTGCAGATAGGTACTATCGTGTTGAATGTGATATTCTTGTGTGAAATAATGTTTGTAGCCCTCGCCATTTGCATTTAGGTAGGACGAATTTGGAGAGATAGTTACGGTAGGATATAAATAAAAGAGGATGACCAGGGGCCCGAAAAAAAGAAAAAGCAAAGGGAATATTTTTTTCATTCGCCCCGAATTTCATTTGAACGATTAGGCTTTCTTACGATAAGTCAAAAAGAAAGCTATTTATTATCAAATGGAATCTCTAATGGTTAGAGATATTTTTTTATTTGATTGAAATCGTAAGTCTCCAAAAATCGGGTTGAATACTTTCCTGAGCGAAAAGTCTCATCGTCCATTAAAGCGCGTAAGAGGGGAATGGTGGTTTTTACGCCTTCGATTATAAATTCATCTAATGCCCGCTGCATTTTGGAAATGACTTTCTCACGTGTAAAGGCAGAAACAATGAGTTTTCCGATCATTGAATCGTAATGAGAGGGAATCACATAACTCGCATAAGCATGAGAATCGACTCTCACCTTGTGACCACCCGGCTTATGAAAATTTACAATTTTACCCGGGCTTGGAGCGAAATTATTGAGCGGGTCTTCGGCATTTATTCTTACCTCCATAGCGTGCCGATTTTCAGGGAAATATAATTTTCCGGAAACTTTTGCGCCTTGCGCAACATCGATTTGTTCCAGAATTAAATCATAGTCGAAGATTTCTTCGGTCACAGGATGCTCAACCTGAATTCTCGTATTCATTTCCATGAAATAGAATTTTCCGGTGAGCGTATCCATAATAAATTCTACTGTGCCTACCCCTTCATAGTCCACAGATTTTGCTGCGCGAATGGCAGCCTCGCCCATTTTTTCTCGGGTTTTTTGGTCAAGAACCGGACTCGGACATTCCTCTATAAGTTTTTGGTGTCTTCGCTGAATGGTGCAATCCCTTTCTGAAAGGTGTGAAACATTGCCATATTGATCGCCCATGATCTGGATTTCAATGTGGCGGGGGTCCACGATATATTTTTCGAGGTAAACATCCGGGTTTCCAAAAGCGGCCCCGGCCTCGGCGCGGGTGGATTCCCATGCCTTTTCCATACCATCCTCGTTGTGAACGATGCGCATTCCCTTGCCACCGCCTCCGGCTGTTGCCTTCAGCATAACTGGGTAGCCTATGGTCTGTGCGAGTTTCTTTGCACTTTCCACATTTTTCAATACCCCTTCTG
>JAYSVQ010000485.1:0-3395 GCA_043718485.1 Bacteroidota bacterium | reverse complement strand
CCATCTGTAACCAAAACCGTGTGCTGGCCCGCACCAATATTAGAAATAGGATTTGCTGTCAACAAGCTGGGTGCCCATAGAAATGAATAGGGTAAAGTACCTCCCGTAACCACTGCAGTTGCTGAACCATCAAGAACCCCAAAGCAAGTGGGGTGTACCGGAATAATGCTCACATTTATTGCGGAGGGTTGCGTAATAGTAACGCTTGTCACCGTCGAGCATCCTACTTGATCAAAAACAGTAACTTGATAATTCCCCGCAGCAATATTACTTGGGTCCTCAACTGCCGAAGTGAAATTGTTTGGCCCTTGCCAGAAATAATTGAAAGGACCCGTTCCTCCTGCAACAACCAAATCTATACTACCATTTGTAAAATTGTAGCAGGTTACATGAGTAGGAACAGTTGCCAATACCGGAGGCCCGGTTATGACAATTGGCTGGTTGCTTACAAGCGAGGAACACCCTCCAACTACCACCTGCAAACTGACGTTGTAGGATGCAGCCACATTATACAAAATTGAATATGGGCCCTGACCCGAGCCGGTTTGACTGGCGCTTCCACTAAAATTCCATAAATAAGTAGCAGCCGCATTTCCTGTGCCTGTATAATTTATTTGAATGGGATCATTGACACAAGAAAGGGTATCACATGAAAAAGTGGAGGTAGGAGGGACCATAACCGTTATCAAAACCTGATCAGAATCAGGGCAAGAACCGAAGGCAGATTCTACCACCTGAAAAATAAAATTGCCAGGTGTATTTGATGAAAAACTAGGATTTGCAATTGTATCATCGCTTAATATTCCTGAAGGCGTCCAGCTATAAGTAACACCCGGATCGGGAACCGCACCAACATTGATTAATTGAGCCGGGCAAATGGTTTGGTCAGGCCCTGCATCTGCAATGGGAGGGTCTTGAATAACAAAAGTTGCAGTATCATTTGATATTTGACCACAAACAATATTAGAAACAATAATTAAAAGCGTTTCAGGCCCTTCGATTAAACCATCTGCAATTGGGCTAATATTCATTGATACAGAGGCAACGTTTGCAGCAAAATTGATAGAACCGGGCACAGCAGGAAAGTCAACCCCATTGGTTGCTGTACCTCCCAGCGTATAATTTACCGTCATGGCAGTACCTACGTTTCCACTTCGGGTAAAATTCACCACGCCATCAATACAACCCTCCACCGCAAAAGGTGAAGCTGAGTTGGATGTACTTGCTGCTAAATTAATTTGAGGTGTTGCACAACTGATGCCGCCTTCTTCCAAGAAAACGCCTGAGTCTAAAATACCATCTGCTACGTCTGCTACTACCAATTTAATATGGTAAGTTGAGCAAGGAACCACTGCTGCTTTCGCTGTTAAAATCGTGGTAATTCCATCATATTGTAAACTGACAGAATTGGCAGGATTATTTACATAATAGGCAGAATTGGTAACGTTATTAATTGAATTAATCGTAATGGGTGTGGTTCCCGTACCCGGAACAACGGCAATATTAGTGGGTACTGCATAACCTGGGCCCGAGATAAAAAACCCAAAGGCATCATTGTATTGCGTTCCCACAAATTCAAGATATTCGTCAGAACCAAATACATATCGAATTTGAATGGTATCACAATTGGCAACCAGATCAAACTCTAAAGCGCAGGCATCTTCTGTAATTCCTCCTGAAAGTGTATTCAGGTTCGCATCTCCCGGCGAAAAATTATCGGTTCCCGCACCGGTTAAGTTATTTGGGCCAACTGCATTGGTAATTTGACCCGAACATAACAATACACCACTTGCTAAACCTAAATTGGTACCCGTTCCAATAAATTGTCCCGAAGCGCCTGTTGGGCAGTTTAAGGCCACATTGCTTACCACAATTCCGGAGCCAATTAAATTGTTAACTAATGCACTACCAGGCTGGCTACCAGCTACTTGTAATACTTGAGTACGAGCAGATTGAGAGATAAAAACACAAAGAATGCAAAAAAGAAAGGTGCGAAATTGCCGCATACAGATTGATTGAGCCTAATTCTTGCCAATTTACATTTAATTACCTGATGCAGAAAGACTAAGCGCTACCTTTTTTTAGACTTTTTCGGGTTTACCCAGATATTTAGGTTTGGCAAAAGGATTGAAATAATCCACCAGGCATTTTACCGCTGCAAACTTTTCCCTCTTGTGGTAGGTCTTTAGAAAAAGCTCGTTTTTTGGCGATTTTGCGGGAAAACCCCAAGCTTTGATCCCTAATTTCTTTGCTATTAACAAAGCCCTTTCTAGTTGCCCCCTTTGGGTAACCACGATCAGAGCGTTTTGGCCAAAGACAGCTTTGGCCCTGAAAACGGAGTCGAAAGTGCGGAATCCTGCATAATCCTCAACAATCGCAGATTCGGGAATACCTAAGCGAACTAAGGCCCATTTCATTTTTTCTGGCTCATTATAGCCTTTCCGGCTATGGTCGCCGCTAACAATAATCTTATCCACTTTTCCGGATTTAAAGAGTTGAGCCGCAGCATCCATCCTGAAGCCAAACCAAGGGTTGATATGTCCGTTTTTAAGCAAGGATGAGGTTCCGGGTACAAGGGCCACCCTAATATGGGGTAAATCTTTGAGGTTGGCCTTTATTTGGTTTCCAGCCAACGTTTTTACCAACCAACCCGAATTGAGAAGAAAAAGGAGGCTAATACTGAGTAAAAGAAGGAATAAGAGGAAAAAGGGTTTACCTCTTTTGGTTACAGGAATAGGCATGGGCTTCCCATACGAAGTTTTTTATGCAAGGTTGGGGCGCTGTTAAATTTGAAAAAATGAATAGAATAAATACCTTTAGTTACATTTATTTTTAATCCGGATTTTATGAAAATGGTAAAAAGGATTTCATTACTTCTTGGCTTTATTCTGTATTCGAGTCAGGCATTCACCCAAAATGCACCCGAGCGTTCCAGTCCCTTTACTGCGGTAAAATGGTTACAAGATAACCCAATGGTAAGAATTGATGGGGAATGGAGTCTGCTCGTTTTGGTAAATGGAACTGAGGTAGGAACCATAGTCGCATTTTGCAAACAAAAATATGGAGCCATTTGGAAGAAAAGATTTTCTGAAGATTTAATTGAGGTTATCGTGGGAATGGGTAAAACGGCTCCCTTGAATATGCCGGTTAAAATAATAAAGGATGGAAAAGAATTAGACAAAACGGTAACCTTCACCACAGAAAATCGCAGGAAAGTTCTTGAATACAACCGCGACCCTGCAAATAATATGGAAACCGGAACGCAAGAAGAGGTAGTTGAGAAAATTCAAAAAGAGGTTTCTGGTTTTAATATTCAAGGGGATAAAGTCTATGGTTTTAAGTCTGTTAAAATTGAATTTAAAGTAAGTGGAAGTAAAATGTTTGCTGGTTCTGAA
>JAYSVQ010000484.1:0-3405 GCA_043718485.1 Bacteroidota bacterium | reverse complement strand
AAATGGCGACACAACATCAACCATTAGTCCCGATAGTTCAGGCTTGTATTGGCTAAAGGTGGTTGAGTATTCTCATTTTTGTACCGCAAGTGATTCTGTCAACATTGGTTTTTTTTCCTCTCCCCATCCTCCCTTTTTTGCAGATACAGCCTATTGTGCCGGTTACACATTAAAATTGGATGCGGGTTCATTTAGTTCCTATTTGTGGTCAAGCGGACAGACCTCTCGGTCGATTCAGGTTTCACAGCTTGGTGTATTTTGGGTGGTAGTGCAGGATTCAAACGGATGCACGGCAATGTCAAATGTGGTCAATGTAGATGTTGTACCGGCTGCACAAATTCCCGACATTTCAATTGTCGGAAATGAAATTCACACAACAAGTCCATTTGAAACCCGATGGTTGTGGAATGGAGACACAATTTCGGGGGCTTCTGGTAGTGCCTACATTCCCATTGAATCCGGTATTTACCGCGTTGCGATTACAGACAGCAACGGTTGTATTGCGATTTCAGATTCTCTTTTCATTCTACTAGAGTTTCCACCCGGTGCTTTTCCCGGTGGTATTTCCCCTAACGGCGATGACCTCAATGAATTCTTTGTCATCGATAACCTCAATTTTTTTCCTCAAGCATCCCTTGATATTTTTAACCGTTGGGGTACGAAAGTTTTCAGTTCAAATCCTTATCAAAACCAATGGTATGGCCAAAGTGATGCAGGTATCGCATTGCCCGATGGGGTCTATTATTATATCTTTAATTCGGGTAGTACAAGTAACGAAATCAAAGGAGCGGTCATGTTGAACCGCTAAAAGAAAATGAGAATAAGGCTATACATATTCGCTTTCTTTTTGGGATTAAATCTTTCGGTTCAGGCCCAGCAAGACGCATTGTATAGCCAGTATATGTTTAATGGCCTTATTTTAAATCCTGCCTATGCAGGCAGTCGTGATTTGGCAAGCATGACTTTGATTAACCGCTGGCAGTGGACGGGAATAGAGGAAGCCCCACGTTCCTTTATGTTGGGTTTTCACACCCCCACGCCAGACAGAAGACATGGCTTAGGATTGGGATTGCTTCACGATAAAATTTGGGTGCTGAACAATACGGTACTCGATTTGAATTATGCCTATCGCATTCCAATAAAAAAAGCTACGCTCGCTTTAGGCTTACGTGGCGGTTTTCAATATTATACAGCCGACTTCAGCCAAATACCAGTCAAGCAAGGCGGTGACCCCGTATTTGAAGGGAATGGATTTCGGCGATTGATACCCACAACAGGTGCCGGAATTTATTTCCAATCCGAAACCTTTTATTTGGGCGCATCTACTCCAAATTTCTTGAAAGGACGCCTTTACACTTTTGAAATGTATGACCTTAGCTATGCTGAGCGCCATCCGCATTTTTATTTTACCGGTGGAATGGTAATCAAGGCAAGCGAAGATTTTCGGGTTCGGTATTCGGCTTTATTGCGGTATGTGCAGGGCGTTCCCCTTTCGGCAGACCTAAACCTGGGCCTTGTGTTCAGGGACTTTTTGTGGGTAGGAATGGGCTTGCGGGTGAAGAGTGCGCTCAATTTCATGGCCGAATGGCGCATTAATGAACAATTTCGCATTGGTTATGCTTACGATGTCGGGGTCGCCGGAATCGCAAAGGGTGCCGGGGGCTCGCATGAATTGAGGTTGGGGATAGATTTTGGATTTAAAAAGTATGGAATGTTCTCGCCAAGGTTATATTTTTGAGTAAGATGAATCGAATCGGATTTGTATTTCTTTTCTGTCATTTGCTTTCCACAAGTTTGCATGCTCAACTTGGGCATGCAGATAAGTATTATGGTAAGAACGCATTTGGAGATGCGATTCCCATTTATGAGAAATTCCTCAAACGCTTTCCCGATATATTTGTATCTGAAAAATTAGCCGACTGCTATTGGGAGACGGGTAACAAATCCAAAGCTTTTGAATTGTACAGCCGCTTGTCGGTAGGCAATGCCGCAAAACCCGAACACATTTTACGATACGGCCAATGCCTCATGGCTAAGGGATTATATACAGAAGCAAAGGGGCAATTTCTGCGCTATGCAGATATGAGCGAAAGTGCATCGACGGCAGATAATTTTACGGTTGCCTGTGATTATGCACTCAATGCTAAAGCCGATTCAAACGGCTATCAAATCACGGCCTTACCTTACAATTCCTCAAACTCTGATATGTGCGCCGTGCCTTACAAAAACGGAGTCATGTTTGCTTCTAACCGCAAGCGGGGTTCTTTTTTGAGAGGCATCTCAAGGCAAAATAATGCGCCATTTTACGATATGTATTTTTATACGCCTTTCCTCGCCCACAATCCCAAAAAACCGGGTCAGGCGATGTATGTGCATGGTAAGATTAATTCAAAATTGCATGATGGGCCGGTCGGCCTTACCGCATCAGGACAGTATGCCTATGTTACCCGTAGTGGCGCAAAAAGGGGAATGGCCACGCGTGACAGTTTAAAAATCAATCGCCTGAGTTTGTATCGAAGTGAAATGGTGGCGAATGCATGGAAGAAACCCATGCCTATTCCCTTTAACAGCGATGCCTATTCGGTTGGCTTTGGGTGGATTGCCCCAGATGAAAAAACGCTGCTCTTCGCATCGGATATGCCGGGCGGTTTTGGCGGCTTTGATTTATATGTAACCATTCTGGATGCAGAAAGTAATTGGTCTCAGCCCAAAAATCTTGGGCCTGAGGTAAACTCCATTCACAATGAAGCTTTTCCCTCTATTGGAAATGATGGCCGTTTGTATTTTGCGAGTAACGGACACAAAGGTTTTGGGGGCTTTGATTTATACACCGCCGAATTATTAGATGGGGAATGGAAGAATGCACAAAACATGGGTTATCCCTTAAAT
The DNA here is from genome assembly GCA_043718485.1 of Bacteroidota bacterium. Lineage (GTDB taxonomy): Bacteria > Bacteroidota > Bacteroidia > J057 > JADKCL01 > JAYSVQ01. The sequence goes on along the minus strand of JAYSVQ010000484.1, from coordinate 516 downwards.
TCCGGTCATGATGAATTCGGGCTCTATTGGATGGAGGGAAAAGAAGAAGCGTATTTTACCTCTGATCGCCCAGGTGGAAAAGGGGGAGATGATATTTGGCATGTGAAGATGAAGCGTTCTGTAAAGATTCAAATCATCGCAAAAGCTGAGCAGGTTCCCTTGAAAAATGCTATTGTCGAGTTCCTCGATTCACGTGGGAATAAGGTGAGCCAAACAACGGGAGAGGATGGAATCGTAAATTATTATCCCGAAAGTTTGAAAGATATTTTTCTCAATGTAAAAGCCGATGGCTATTTGCCTGAGAAGAAAAAGATTCCCCATGCTGAATACGCTGCCCTTGGCGAGCAAGTATTTAGGTTGGAGATGAAGGTTGAGCGTAGTTTCACCCTTTCGGGTTCTGCTATTAACCAAAAAACAGGAAAGGCCCTCGACAGCGTGAGCGTGATTTTGGTGAGCGGCATAAATGAGCGTCAGGAAATTGTGGCCGATTACGATGGACATTTTTCTGCTCAATTG
>JAYSVQ010000483.1:0-3406 GCA_043718485.1 Bacteroidota bacterium | reverse complement strand
CAGTAGCTGCGCCAATGTAAAGTACGGCAACACCGCCACTCAATTTTGCCAAACGCTCTTGAAGTTTTTCTTTATCGTAATCCGATGTAGTCGATTCGATTTGGGCTTTAATCTGATTAATACGACCTGTAATTTCAGTTTTCTTACCCTTGCCTTCTACGATAATGGTATTGTCTTTATCGATAGTGATTTTGCCTGCACGGCCAAGCATATCAAGCGTAGCGCTTTCTAATTTGAAGCCTTGTTCTTCGCTGATGAGTTGACCACCGGTTAATACGGCAATGTCTTCGAGCATTGCTTTTCTGCGGTCTCCAAAACCCGGTGCCTTAACTGCGGCAACACGAAGAGAACCACGAATTTTATTTACAACTAACGTTGCCAAAGCCTCGCCTTCAACTTCTTCAGAAATGATTAACAAGGGAGCTCCTGTTTGCACCACTTTTTCCAATAGAGGAAGCAAGTCACGCATTTGAGAAATCTTCTTGTCATAAATCAAAATATACGGTTTGTCTAAATCAACCGTCATGGTTTCTGGATTTGTCACGAAATAGGGAGACAAATAACCACGGTCAAACTGCATGCCTTCAACGGTTTCAAGATAGGTTTCAAGGCCTTTGGCCTCCTCAACCGTGATCACACCGTCTTTCCCAACCTTCGTCATTGCGGTTGCAATTAACTTTCCAACTTCTTCGTCGTTGTTTGAAGAAATCGTGCCTACTTGTGCAATTTCAGTTGAGCCTGACACATTTTTGCTCATTTTTTTGAGCTCAGAAACGACAACTTTTACTGCCTCTTCGATGCCTTTTTTCAATTCCATTGGATTTGAACCTGCGGCAACGTTTTTCAAACCCTCGCGAACGATTGCTTGAGCAAGTACGGTTGCAGTTGTAGTTCCATCACCGGCAACATCATTGGTTTTAGAAGCAACTTCTTTTACCATTTGTGCGCCCATGTTTTCGATTGGGTCTTTCAACTCAATCTCTTTTGCTACCGTTACACCGTCTTTTGTTACTGCCGGTGCGCCGAATTTTTTATCGATTACAACATTACGACCTTGTGGGCCTAAGGTAACCTTTACTGCATCCGCTAATGCATCAACTCCGCGCTTTAATTTTTCGCGGGCTTCTCTATCAAAGTGAATTAATTTTGCCATAATATTTATTTCTCGAAATTTTTTTGTGAAAATGAATCAAATAATTGGATTAGATAATAGCTAGAATATCGGATTCACGCATAATTAAATACTCCTTGCCTTCCATGTTGATTTCAGTGCCGGAGTACTTTCCATAAAGAACCGTATCACCTGTTTTCAAGGTAGTAGGCTCGTCTTTTTTTCCTGGTCCTACAGCGACCACGGTGCCACGTTGTGGTTTTTCTTTTGCCGTGTCTGGAATAATAATTCCACCTGCAGTTTTGGTTTCTGCTGCTGAGGGCTCAATAATTACCCTGTCTGCCAGCGGTTTAATGTTTACTTTCTTGCTCATGGTATTTACCTTCTTAAATTTTTGATTTTCGAAATTCGATTCCCGCATTCGAAAATGATGCCAGAGCCCATTTTCAAGAGATTCAACTGGTTTTACTGAAAATTTGGCGTACTCGCGCTGACAACCTATGCAATTTTGTCATGCCATTTTGCCTTAATTGGAATAACCTCTCGTTTGTACTTGAAAAAACAGTGAAAAAGCCCTTAAAACGAACTTTTTTTCTTTTTTTCCTTTTCCAAGTCAAAAAGGTCAATTAGCGCCTCCATTAAATTTTCTTGTTCCCCTCTGAGACAGGCGTTTTTAAGGTTCACCACTGGCAACCTTAAAATTTTGTTAATCATGCTTTCTGTGACTTTTTCGGCGAGGGAAGCTTCAGATGGACTCGCCCTTTTAAGAAACCGTTCTAATTCTTCTCTCCTTATTTGCTCCAAAGCATGTTTTAATTTTTGAATCGCCGGGGAAATTTCAGTTTCCTTATCCCAGAAAAGAAATCGCGCTACTTCTTCCCCTAAAATTTCCTCGACTTTCGGCAAAGCCAATCTTCTTTTTTCCGCTGCTTCTGTATTTTTTATGCTGATGTCATCAAGGGTATACAATTGAATACCGGGTAAAAAATCAACTTCTTTTTCAATTGCAGCCGGAAGAGATACGTCAATAATAAATTGATTTTGATGGATGGGTTTTTTTAGGAAATCACTTGCCTTTAAAACGGGGACTTGCGTGCTAATGGATACTACAATAATGTCAAATTCGCTACACCGGTTTCCTAATTCAGAATAGGAAATAAGGGCTGCATTACATTCTTCAGCAAGGCGTATTGCCTTTTGCTCGGTTCGGTTGCAAATAGAAAGCTTGAGGGTAGGATTATTTTTTAGGTTAAGACAAATTTCTCGCCCCATTTCACCCATTCCAACGATTAAAACAGACGGGTTTTGGTGATAATCAGCTAATTCCAAAACCAATTCAACACATGCAGAACTTACAGATGCAGCGCCTTCTCTCCAAGCTGTTTCTTGCTGAACCCGTTTGTTACAATGGAAAATCGTGTGCATCAACCGATGAATAAATGGCCCGGCCATGCCACACTCGTTTGATAAACTGTAGGCTTTTTTTGCCTGTCCAGAAATTTGTAAATCACCCGTTATGCGTGAGTGCAAACCAAGGCAAACTTCAAACAACCTTTTTACACATTGAATTGGCGACTCAATCCACTCTACATATCCTGAGAAAGATTCTGACGAAAGGCCCTTTTGCAAACAAAGCAGTTTAAAAACATCATTCAGATTATTTTCATCGTGATGGATGTAAACCTCGGTGCGATTGCAAGTTGAAATGACCAAAGCTTCTTGAATTCCCAACACTTCCTTTAATTGGGAATGAAAACTCTGACATTGGTTTTCGGTCAAATGAAATTGCCCCCTAATTTCCTGAGGTACATTGACGTGAGAAATGCAAACTGCGCTAAACTCCAACTCTTTTGAATTTCGTTTATAAAAGATGGGCAAAAATAAGAGATAGTTCGCCGCTAAACCTGATATCCATCATCTTTTCTTTTTTTTTGCTTTTACCCCTTGCAATTCAGTACGTTGTAGGCTTGGAAAAGTTAAATTTCAGCCGAAAGGTTTAAAAAAATGACACATTTGGTAAGCATAAAAGGAATAATTTGCAGTTTAATATTTTTATTTCTCTAAGGTAAAATTTACGCCACCGTGTTTTCGCTATCCAACCCACGTTTGTTCCGATTAGGTTTGTATGGCATTGCCGTTTTCATTGCCTTGGGCTCTATTTTTTATTCCAATAGTTTAGTCAGGAGTTTGGGAAAAGAAGAAGAGAAAAAAGTAAAATTGTATGCGCAGGCATTGGAGTTTATAGGGGATGTTGAGGACCAAGAACGAAATGAATGCGAAAATTTAGAGACTGAA
>JAYSVQ010000482.1:0-10489 GCA_043718485.1 Bacteroidota bacterium | reverse complement strand
TTTCTGCAATGTATGGCACCAGCTATTCCTCAAATGGAATTTTTGACATCACTGCCCCAAACGGCCTCAGAAATGCCTCTTATGGGGAACAACTCGACATCAACGGGAATGGCGCCATTACCTTTAGTTTAAACATTCCGATTTTTAACAATTTTCAAGCCAGCAACAATGTGGCTAGGGCAAAAATTCAGAAAGAAAATTCAGAGTTGAATTACCTTTTAGAGCGCAACACCTTAGTTAAAGAAATTCAAGCTGCTCATTTAGATGTAAAAGCTGCTGCTGCAAAATATGAGGCTTCTGGAATTCAGGTAAATGCCTTAAAAGCAGCCTTTGATTTTGCACATTCACGGTATGAAGCGGGTCTGCTCGACTTTTATTCTTACATGGAAATCCTCAACAATAAAACAACGGCAGAGGTTCAAAAAATAAATGCCGGTTACGATTATTTATTGAAAATTCGCATTCTCGATTTATACCAAGGTAAACCCTTGAAATTTTAATATGGCTCAAGCAAAAAAGAAAAAAAGCAGCGCCCTCACTTGGGTAATGATTCTCGGCGGAATTTGCATTTTAATTATTGTCATTTCTTTGTTCACGAGAAAAAAGGAAATAATTGAGGTGTATGTTGAACCGGTAGAAAAAAGAACGATTCTGGCTTCCGTTTCTGAGGCGGGTACTGTTCAACCCAAACTCGAGGTAAAGGTGGCACCCGATGTTTCAGGTGAAGTGGTGGATTTGCGTTTTCACGAAGGGGATTTTGTAAAAAAGGGTGACCTCTTAGTTACCATTCGTCCCGACAATTATAAATCTGCACTTGCACAGGCTCAAGCTTCACTCAACTCTTCGCAGGCCAACCACATGCAGTCAAAAGCCAGCCTTGCCCAAGCCAGGGTAAAATTTATGCAAGACTCTGCCAACTTCAAAAGAAACGATGAGCTTTTTAAACAGAAGGTAGTTTCAAAATCTGAATGGGAAAGTTTCAGACTGCAATTTGAAATTTCGAAAAGTCAGGTCGATGCCGCAAACGAACAAGTAATGGCAGCCTGGTATCAAACACAGAGCTCTTCTGCTTCATTGGATCAGGCGAAGCAAAATTTGAATCGCACCAGTATTTATGCCTCAATGGATGGAATCATCACCAAGCAAAATGTTGAGTTGGGCGAAAGAGTTGTGGGTACCATGCAAATGCAGGGAACTGAAATGCTGAGGATAGCGGATCTAAGCATTATGGAAGTTTCAGTTGACATCAATGAAAATGACGTGATTTCCCTGAGAGTGGGCGATTCAGCTCGTGTAGAAATTGATGCATTTCGAGAAGAATTGTTTAAAGGTCGGGTGGCTGAAATTGCTTATTCAGCAACTCAAAGTCTATCAGGGACCACCGATCAAATCACAAATTTTCAAGTCAAAATAGAAATTGACCCGACCTCATATATGAACAACCCCAGCCTTATGCGCGGGTTAAATGAAAAGCAAAGTCCATTCAGGCCGGGAATGAGTGCAAGAGTGAAAGTTTTTACAGAAAGAAAAGACGATGTAATTGCGGTTCCGATTGGTGCCGTTACCATTCGCAAAAAAGAGGGCGCAAACAAAGCTGTTAAAAAGCCTGTTGAAATAGTTTATGTCTTTGAAAATGGAAAAGCGAAAGAAGTCGAAGTGAAAACCGGAACCAGTGACGATGACTTCATCGAAATAAAAGAAGGGCTTTCGGGAAAAGAATCCATCATTACGGGCCCCTATTTGGTACTCACAAAATCAGTACGCGACAATGTTGAAGTTACTGTGAAAGAGGATAAAGACAAGAAGACTCAGAACAAAAGAGAGACCGACATCCGTCCGGATAAACAAGAAGAAGAAGAGGATAATTAATTAAATTTTTGCAGCCTGTTTTTCAGGTCGTCCAATTCTGCGTGGCAATTTATTATCCCATTCAATTTTTCCATTTTTTTAATTAACGTTTCCATTGCTTTTTTTTCGGCTTCTCCTTGGGATTCAAAAAAGGAATGGCGCATGCCTCTTGTAATTTCCTGCCATTCATTTATTATTTCAATGGTATTCGCATCGCAAAGAGAACAAATGAATTTTTCCCAAATATACGATTCAGCAAAAGTTGAGGGGTGCAATAAATCATCGGCATAGAAACGATAATCTCTAAGGTCGTCGAGCATTATCTCAAATGCGGGAAAATAAAATACAGCCGGAAGGGATTCACACAAATTATGGCATGCAATTCTCAAAATAGATTTGCTCAATGCATTTGAAGGCAAATCATCTTTGCCATGCCGAACCGGACTTACGCTCAGCACAATTTTTAGCTCCGGATTTTCCTTCCGCAAAACCTCAATTGTTTTTCTCACCGGATTTTCAATTTCCGGGGTTTGGGTCAAGTATCTTTCAAATTGACTTGAAGGCAACTTTTGACAATTGGTAATCAGGCTTCCATCCATTTTATATTTCCAGGCCCATGCTGTGCCAAAAGTGAGAAAAAGCCAATTTGCCTTTCGCAATGCATCCCCAGCTTCGGAAAGGGTTTCCTTTATTCTTTGCAGTAGGGCCTGTTTTGAATCCCCAGCCAAAGAAGAGTGGAAATCAAGGCTGAAAAATCGGTTTTCTCGTTCGATAATATGGCTTTCAAACGATTGCATATCAGGGTCTTGCAAAGAAGATTGAATTAAAAAAGAAAGGGATTGAGGATGGTAAACCGTTCCGAAAGCACTTTCAAAAACCTGAAACTTGCTGTTTTTCAACCGTTTACCAATAGTATTGGCGAAACAAGACCCTGCCGTTACGATTTCGTCAGCATGTTTTATTAAAATGGGAAAAGGAAAAAGATGCAACTCGGTACGGAAATTCACAGTATATTCACATTAGGTTGAAAATCAGGATCCTCAAGATTTCTTACGAAAATAGCAGATTTTGCTCAGTTTCGGGTTTTTTTGAAAGTCAACTTTTCAGAAAAAAAGTAATCCCCCCGAAAAAGCGTTTGTGAATAAGTAGGAATTGTGGAAAAGGCCCAAGGGTCTGACTTTCGAAGTCGATTCTGATTTAAGATTTATTGTCATGGTAGAAACAGCTCCTTTTTCAACATCACCCGGTTACCAGATTCAATTGCCCCAATTTGAAGGGCCTTTCGACCTGCTTCTCTTTTTTATAGAACGCGATGAGCTAGAGGTGAGCGATATTCCCATTTCAAAAATTACAAAAGACTTTCTCACCTACATTCATACCCTCGAGCAACTCAATATTGAGATTGCCTCTGAGTTTATTTTGGTTGCAGCTACTTTGATGAAAATAAAAGCCAAAATGCTGATTCCAAGACCTGTTATAAAAGAAGATGGAACCATCGAAGATCCAAGAACAGAATTGGTGAATCGCCTGCTCGAATACAAGCGTTTTAAGCAGGTAATGGAAGAAATTGAAAAAATTGAAACCACAGCAGAGGCATTTTTACCGCGTGGTTTTATCAAAACCGAAGAAAAACTATTTGCTGAATCGGCTGCTAACGGAGAAGAAGAATTGGTAGGCTTAGACATGTACACCATCATGAAAACCTTCCGCAGAATTTGGTTGAAGCATAAGTCAGACATGGAAACCCCTCGCCATGTCATTAAAAGGTATCCATACTCAATGGACCAATTAAAAGACCGTCTCATGGAGCGGCTGGCTCAGGACCGTCGCATAGATTTTGTGAGCTATGTACTTGAGGTGCCTGAAAAGATTTACGCCGTTTTTGGTTTTCTTTCCATTTTAGAAATGGTAGCCCAAAAAAAGGTGCGAATTATCATTGGAGAAGGCTACAATAATTTCTGGATGGAAAGCAATGAAGCCCTTGCGGCTTAACCTAGTTTTCCGTTCAGCCCCACAGAGCAACTGTTCAGGTAAAGGATTTGACAGACCACACCAAAATCTACCTACCTGCATAAAAATCACCGTAATTAGCTTCTGATTACGAAACACAAGAGCAAGTTCGGGGCGATTCCCACAAGGTGGTTGAGTTGCCCCGATTTTTTTTGCCCGAAAATTAGCCCCTGTTTTCCCTGCATAGCTATCTCAATTCATTCTCCCATGAATTATTCGGAAAGCCCAAAGAGTTGAATTAAATTCAGGTCGTATTGAATCCCTTGCTACTTTTCAAAAAAACATTCCCGATTCTACTGACCTTAACCGCCCAGGTTTTGATTCTTTGGTTTTTATTTAACCAGCAAAAAGAATGGGCGCTACTTGCAGGCATTTCCCAAAAACACAAGCAGCCAGGTGGGCACGATTGGGTGGTTTGGAAAGACAGTCAAGAAGGAATAAGAGCCAGCTTTGTTCATCCTTTGGGTGAAAAGCTAAGAGAGGAAATTGGCGACTATGTACAAGTCGGCGATATTCTTAGAAAAGTAGATTATGTGGCCGTGCACAATACTGAAGCTGCATCCCGAATCATTAGAATTGCGGCGCCCGGGAAAGTCTTTGTGTATCAACTTGAGCGTGGCGGTACCAATGGCTTCGAAATCAGAAATATCTTCGTTAGGAATAGCGTTTATCCTGCCTTTATTGCTGCAAACTATTCCCTGTGGTGGAACACCGGTTATTGGCTAAACGCGATGGGCGCATTCGCCTGTTTGTTAAGCCTTTTTATCGTATTTCCCATTTTGCGAAATCGCTGGAAAGAGAATTTAACCAAATTACTCACTATCTTATTTGCCTTTTTGGTATTCGTTTTTTTGTTTGTTCGCCAGGTGTTTCTTTCAGCAAGTGAAAGTTTGTCGTCAACACTACCCGAGACTTGGTTTTTTCCTGTGATTTCTTTTTTCATTTGCGGTCTCTCGTTTTTGTATTTACTCTCTTTGGGTTTAGCGACAGAGAATCGATGGGCCTGGTTGCCCGGTTTTCCGGCTGCCCTTTTCCTTTTTCTAATGGTTTCTGCACACAACCATGAAGCCGCATGGATTCAAAAGGGTCAATGGCTTTTGGCCTTGTTGCTCATGTCATGCCTCATGTTTTTTTGTGCATTGATTTTGGCCCTATTCAAAAAATGGAAGGGCCGTAGTCTAATTGACAAAGTTTTTACAGCAACAACGCTTGCGCTCTTCTTGGGGCAGGGAATTTTATTTTTTCAACGGGTTTTGAATTACATACCCGGAGAAATGCCGGAAGATCATGAGCAACTTCTCTTTTTTCTGAGTTTGTTTGCAGCACCCGTGAGCCTTACCGCAGGTGAATTAAAATTCGGAAAAGTAAATGTGGTGCTCACCCAATCGCTGTATTACTTGTTGATGGGAATCGTTGCGGTGCTCGCATTTTCAGGCATTCACCAACTTTTCAGCCTATTTGGATTAAATTTTCGATACCAATCTCTCGTTGAACTGAGTGTGTTGGTGAGCTTAGCTTTTTTATTCAGAGCCTTATTTCAACCCTATGAAGATAAGGTCCGGCAATTTTTTACCCTCAGTCAACAAAGCCGATTAGAAGACTTAAACCGATTCATTTCATCGATCTCCCGCTACACCGCTTCCGAAAAATTAATTAAAAATTTGGTGGGGAAAATTGAATCCTGGTTTGGCGCAGGCTTCGCAACCATTTCCGGAATCGAGGGCACCAAAGAAATTTTTAGCGAAGACACCAATGAGGCATTGGACGAATGTTTGGTTAACTCAGAAGTTTTTTGGTCTAGAAACAAACAATTGTCTTCGCTCGTGTTAGGCGAAAAAGAAGAACAAGAATTGATGCGCTCCCAAATCGCCCTCATCTTTCCGCTTCGCACAAAAGATGGCGGTAGTCTTCTTGTTCTCGGCAAAAAAGGAAAAGGGGTTTACAATTTAGGAGAGATTGAATTGCTGGGCCGCATTTTGCAGCAATCCAGACTCACCTTAGAGGTTTTAGGCCTCGTAGAACGCGAACGACTGTTGGTTGAAAAGAACTACGAGGCCAATTTAACCGCGCTTAGGTCTCAGATTAATCCCCATTTTCTATTCAATACCCTAAACACGATTTCATCGCTCATTCACGACGCACCCAACGAAGCAGAAGGCGCTATTGAAAAATTGGCCTTTATTTTCAGGTATACCTTAAAAACCTCGAACTCAAAGTTTGTCGCCTTAAAGGAAGAATTGGCCCTTGTCAAAACCTACCTTGAAATTGAGCACCTTAGGTTTGGCGAACGCTTGGAAGTAATTTATGAGGCTGACAATCAAACACTTGATTGGCCAATTCCTGCCATGGTGCTGCAAACGGTTGTGGAAAATAGTGTGAAGCATGGCATTGGCAAAATAATGGGCAAAGGCTTTGTGCGGATAAGAACCTCGATTGAAGGGGATTTGCTCATCTGCGAAATTGAGGATAATGGCCCCGGAATTGATGTGAGCAAAATAAAAAGCAGTACGGGATTAAATAATATCATTACCCGAATGAAAGAAATTTATAAGACCGAAAATCTTATTTACTTTGAGAACACAGGAAAAGGCACACTGGTAAAAATTACAATACCCAAAACCGATGAATAAACTTAAAGTTTTAATTGCCGACGATGAGGCGCCGGCACGCAACAAAATGAAACGCCTATTAGAGGGATTTAGTGAAGTAGATTTGGTGTATGTTGCAGAAAATGGCATCGATGCATTAGAAAATATTCAAAAATTTAAACCCGATGTGGTTTTTCTGGATATTGAAATGCCCGGGCTAACCGGTCTTGAGGTTGCTGAAAGAATTAAGGGGGATGACGAACCGCACATCGTTTTTGCCACTGCTTATAATGAATATGCAATCAAAGCATTTGAACTCGATGCAGTAGATTATTTGCTTAAGCCTTTTAACGAAGAGCGTATTCAGAGCGCGTTAGAAAAAATATTACGCAACCCAAAAGGCAGACATTCGGAGGAAGAGGAGCCGAGCGAAGATGAAATCACCCAGGCTGAAATTTTTAAAGCAGCATTTGCAACCAAAGTTTCTGTGCCCACCTTTGACAGGTATAAGCTTGTTGACTTTGCAGACATCATTGCAGTCGAAGTTGAAGAAAGAAACACGATTCTCTACACCGCAGATAAAGGCTGGCCAATGGTGCAACCGCTAGAGTACTTTGAGAAAAAATTGCCTTCGCATTTGTTTTTACGTGTGAACCGCTCAAGCCTGATTGGCCTTAACCATGTAAAAGAAGTTATTATTTGGTTTGGCAATCGTTTCAAAATCGTGATGGACAATGGGCGGGAGATTATTAGCAGCAGAGAAAAATCAAAATTGCTTAAACAGGTGCTGAAATTCTAAGCGCCCCCTTTTTCATAAAATGGCCTGACCGCTCGGTGGTTTACACAGCCAAACAGGCATTCACAGGCCAATCCAGACCCTTCTTTGGTAAAGGCTTGTATGCGCAACAACCTTAAGCCGAAAAATCCGTTAATTAGGCATAATTTTTCAGCGAATGGAAACCAAGATTGCAAAAAAAGTGTACCCGGAGTGGGTCAATGAACTGGCGAGAAAATATTTCTCTAAAAATGTTTCGCAGTTCATTCTTCACGGAAATATAAACGATTACGTGCCGGTACAAGAAAATGGAATTGCGAAGTATTATAAAATTCGGGATTTTTTAAGCGAAGACCTTTTTCGCAAACGCGACATCATCATTTATTATGACCGCGCCTCCGGCATTCGCTTACACACCGCCCAAATGCGCCAGGATTTTGTGCGCGCCCTCGAGGCTTATGATGCTGCACATGGTACTGATTTCGCAAAAGGTTGGCCCAAAGACCCGGTGCGTGCCTTTGCCTTGCTCGAAATGTATTTTAGAATTCGCTTGCAAGACGGCAAAAGCATTTGTCTCATCATTGATTTTGCCGAAACGCTCATTCCCATGGCGAGTGCTTCGCAGTACAATCCTGAAGATAGAAACCTTCAGGTTTTTTTGCAAAAATGGGCCACAGAAAATGTGTTTCTGCGAAGCGACATGACCATCGTTTTGTTAACAGAAAACATTGTGAATCTCAATTCGCAATACATTAAAAATCCGCATAATTCTGAATTGCTCATCTCCTATCCAAGCGAAAAAGAGAGACAAGATTATATTCGTTACTTTTTTAGCTTACACACAAATAAAGAAAGTCTGCTCGAAATGCCCATCGATGTGTTGGCAAAAAATACGGCGGGTTTGGGCCTTGTGCATTTGAAAATATTATTGTCTGAGGTGGTTGAGAACAATCTGCTTTTTTCCTACAACCAATTGAATCATAAGAAAAAAGAGTTTATCGAAACCGAGGCCGGCGGCCTCCTGGAATTTGTCGAATCTAAATTTTCACTCAAAGATGTTGCCGGACATAAATATGCAAAAGCGCATTTATTGGAAGCCTCAAACGCAATCAAAGTCGGACGCTCAGATGTGATGCCCATGGGCTATCTCGTAAGTGGGCCGGTTGGCACCGGAAAAACCTTTCTCATTTCTTGCTTTAGCAATGACATTGGCGTGCCTATGGTAAGCCTCAAAAATTTTCGCTCGAAATGGCAGGGAGAATCTGAGGGAAATCTTGAAAAGGTGCTTCACCTGCTCAAGGCTATGAATCCGGTTGCCGTTATGATAGACGAAGCCGATGCCTATTTAGGCAAGCGAAGTGCAGACGGGGACAGTGGTGTAAGCAGTCGCATTTTTTCGATGATTGCCAGCTTCATGAGCGACACCGACAACCGCGGAAAAATTATTTGGTTTCTGGTTACCGCCCGCCCCGACCTTATGCCGGTTGACTTTAAAAGACAAGGAAGAGCTGAAGAACATATAGCTTTGTTTTACCCCGAAACGATTGAGGAAAAGAAAGAACTGTTTCAAATTATGATTCACAAAACAAAGCTCAAACATCTAAAACCCGAAGATTTTTCAGATGATTTCTACCTAACCATGAGTCCGAAATCGGGCGCAGACCTTGAGGCTGCGCTTACCCGCGCAAAATTCAAGGCGGCGGCAAAAGGGGAAGAGCCTGTGAGTCCGATTACCGTAGAGGAAGCCTTTGACGACTTCTTGCCGCCCACTTATCCTGAAGAAATTGAGTTGATGAATTATGCTGCGGTTCTGGAATGCACTTCCCGCAATCTATTGCCCCAGCGGTTTCGCGACATGACCCGCGATCAGGTCATTGAAAAAATCGCAGAATTAAAAGATAAGGTGAAGTGGGGCGGAACGAATTAATGTTTTAGGCTAAAAAAACGTAATTGTCCATTTGTTTGGCGGATTTTTTTTACATTTGATTTCAAATTGTATCGCCATGTTTAAATACATTACTTGTTTGCTCTTCCTTTTTTCCCTCTCCCTTAAAGGCCAATATTTGCCCTTCCCCATTGGAACAGCTAAATGGAAAGTGGATACTTATGTTAACAATGATACTTATACCTTTATAGATTCCATTTCGCCTGACACTATACTTATTGATGGGTACACCTATAATAAAGTAATCAAGGTAGAAATACCCTGCCCACCACCAATACCTTCCTGGTGGTATGGACCCTCTTTCGCCTTTTATTTGAGACAAGATACAATGACCGGTAAGTCATGGATAAACAATGGTTCCGGGGATAAACTTTTATTTGATTTTTCCCTAAATGCAGGCGATACTTTGATTTCCGCTTATTGGGTGCCTTATATAATTTTAGGGGCGAAGGATACCATTATTTTAGGTGGAAAATCAAGAAGACGTTTTAATATTTTTGACCCATTTACTTACCTGATTGAAGGCATCGGTACGGTTGGGCCATATCAAAGCGGTGGCTTACGTAAGCCGGACGGAGATGTGAGTGGAGGGGGTGGGGCTCACCTTATTTGTTTTCAGGAAAATGGGCAGCAACTCATTTTTGATTCTTCCTCATGTGGTGCATTATCCGGTTGCATGGATTACCCCATATTTAATGCAAGGGAAGATGGCCAATTTTCAAAACCCTTGCTGAAAAGATTAAGCGCAGACCGCTTACAATTGTCTTGGGAAGGAAAAGCTGAACCCGGAAATCTTACCTTTTTTAGTTTAGAGGGCATCGCTTTGTCAAAGCCCATCCTTTGTCAGGCGCAATGTGAATTTGATTTATCTGCATTGCCAACCGGTCTTTTACTGCTGCGTTTCGAAACCTTCAACAAGGGAAACCTTTATTTCAAATATTTACATTATTAAATTCTAAAGGGATTCAGTGCCGTTAGGCACAAGAAATGGACCGAAAATTGAATTGGCAATTCAACCAAGATTGTTCTATGCTTCTCCGTTTGATTGCAGCAGTCAGACAGGGAAATTGGCTTCATCGACTAGCGCCAAAACGTAATTGCTTGAATCCCCTCCTCGTTAAGGGAAAATTTTGTATTTTTGAATTGAGGTTATAAATGACAACAAAGAAAAACATATTAGAAGCAATCAAAATGCATAGGTCTGAACTTAACAAGTTCGGAATTTCAAGTATTGGTTTATTTGGCTCTTATTTGAGAAATGAGCAATCTGAGAAGAGCGATATTGATTTATTGGTTGACTTCTTTCCTGGCAAAGAGAGTTTT
>JAYSVQ010000481.1:0-10518 GCA_043718485.1 Bacteroidota bacterium | reverse complement strand
GCTGTCAAACCTTGTGTACAAATCCCATCGCAATAAATTTTAATTCTTCGGCTCAAACTGTCAGTTTGGGAAATCTTGTAAATTTTACGAATACCACCACGGGCGCAAGCAGTTTTAATTGGACGGTCAATGGCACTCCCTTTGCGAGTACCACAAATGCCAGTTATACATTTCTCGCAACCGGTTATTACATCATTACCTTATTTGCGTCGAATGCAGATCCGGCCTGTAATCGAAGCTTTTCAGATACGATTCTGGTTCAATGTCCAGCGCAGGCATCCTTCACAACGCCATTTACTTTGGTTAATCCGGGTGCAAATGTAACCTTCACCAATAACTCCACCGGCGTTACCGGCAGCACAACCTGGCAATGGTTATTGGATGCGAATCCGGTTTCTACTGCTCAAAATTATTCTCATATTTTCTTAAACCCGGGTGGCTTTACCGTTCAACTTATTGCATGCGATGGAGGTTGCTGTGATACATCCACTACAACCTTCATGCAGGTAGGCGGATGTCCTTCACGCGAAATTGAAGTATGGCATTTCGGAAGTTTGGCAGGTGTGACCTTTGCTTCGGGAGCGCCAGTTGCGCTCACCACGGGTGCAATGACCTCAAACGAAGGTTGCGCATCCATTTGCAATGCATCCGGAACGCTTCAAGCCTATTCAAATGGAGTGAGTGTTTGGAATCGAAATCACTTAGTTATGCCCAACGGAAGTGGGCTGATGGGTCACCTTTCTTCTACCCAATCTGCTATGCTTATCCCATGGCCAGATAGTGTGAATCGGTATGTGTTGCTGACAACAGACGCAATCGAAACGGGCTGTGCAAATGGTCTTCGGTACAGTGTGATAGATATGAATTTGAATGGAGGTTTGGGTGATATCATTCCTTCAATGAAAAACCTGCCTTTGCTGACCTCAGGCGCAACCGAAAAAATTACAGGGACCTGGCATCAAAACGGTCGGGACATTTGGATTCTAACCCATAAAAATACCACCAATGAATATTATGCATGGTTGCTGACCCCAACCGGAATTTCTGGTCCACCTGTAATTACCCAAATTGGTTCAGCAGGCCAGAAATTACATGGCATGAGAATGTCTCCAAACGGAAAAAAAGTGGCGAGCTCACCCGTAGCCAGTTCAGTTCCGAGAATTGTTGACATTATGGATTTTGACCCGGCAACCGGAATTTTAAGCAATAATATTCAAGTCGTCATGAATATAGGTTTTTCTTGGCAGCAACCTTACGGGCTTGAATTTTCACCGGATAATTCAAAACTCTATATCACGACATGGAATGGCCAATCGTATTTACATCAAGTTGATCTATCTGCAGGTGGTGCGGCGGCTGTTATCGCATCTCTAACTCAAATTTATTTGCATGTGACTCTTATGGGGCATATGGCTTTGGGACCCGATGGAAAAATTTATGTTGCCTGTGCCGCATTGGGGAATTTGGGCAAACTGATTACCATCGAATTTCCGAATCAACAAGGAATTGCATGTGGCGTAACCGTTTACGGCGTTGATTTATTAGGCCGTGTTTCAGGTTCTTCTTTGCCCAATTTATTTCCGGGTTTTTATCGACCATTTGCCCCAACGATAGTGGGCCCCGATACCGTTTGTTCTGGAAATGCAATTATTAATTATTCCGCGTCGAACGTTTCTGCTACAGATTCAACCCGTTGGGAAACGAGCCCGGGCATAGGTACGATTTCACAAGGTCTCACAAGCGCAGATTTTCAATTCCCACAAACGGGTAATTTCTCATTGATTTTACATAAATGGAACGCCTGTGGTTATCGTACAGACACAATGAATATTTATGTTCAAGCGGGCGCAGGTATAAGCCTCGGCCAAGATACAGCCGATTGTAGTGGCGCAGGTATCGTACTTAGTCCGGGTTCAGGATTTGTAACCTATTTGTGGGACAATGGCGACACAACCGTTTCCCGAACAGTTTTTGGAACAGGAACGTATTGGGTTGAAGTCCTAATGCCGGGGAATTGCATCGCCAGAGATTCCCTGAATGTACTGCCTGCAAATTTGCCGCCCGTAAATCTGGGGCCTGATTTTTTGGTGTGTCAAGGCGGGGTTTTTACCTTAAACGCAGGTAGCGGATATGCAAACTATCACTGGCAGAATGGCTTGAATCAACAAATATTCACTGCATGGACTCCAGGAACGTACTCAGTCGAAGTTGCAGATTTTTGCGGAATGATTTCAAGAGATACGGTTGTGGTTGGCTTAGATGTGCATGCGGGGCTGAACTTGGGCCCTGACACGAATGTGTGTAATGGAAATACTTATTTATTAGATGGAGGCGCAGGGCAATATTCCTATTTCTGGAATAACGGAAGTACTGGCCAAGTATTAGGCGCTTCTACCCCGGGAATGTATTGGGTTGAAGTTGTGGATGTGAATGGATGTCTCGGACGGGATTCTGTAGTGTTGAATTTCTATACCCCAAATGGAACTTCAGCGCTTTTTTCATTTACGATTACAACTTACACAGTACAATTTCATAACCTTTCCACAGGGCCGGGATTAACAGCTACCTGGGATTTTGGGGATGGAGGCAGTTCTAGTCTTTTTGCTCCCGCTCACACTTATTCAGGAAATGGAATCTATAATGTTTGCATGTATTTGGTCGACAATTGCGGTTTTAGAGATACGCTTTGTTCTGAAGTGATTGTGCTGTATAATTCTGTTGAGGGCGAAAATTCAGAGATCATCGCTATTTTTCCCAATCCATCTTCAGGTGAATTGTTTGTGAGAATTCCAGACGAGGTCGGGACTTGGATGCGAATTTTGGATGCCCAGGGAAGAGAGGTTTTTTATTCAGAATTGGAAAAAACTACGCTTCAGCGTTTCCAATTTGAACAGTTGGCTAAGGGCATTTATTCAGTAGAAATCTCAACGGCATTTCTGACCAAACGAATGAAATGGCTGAAAGAATAAAATTAAAACGCTCCTTTTCAACGAATCCAGTTTCTTAGTTGGAAGAAAATTAAAAGGATACTTATTGTGGGCTTAAGATAATTTTCCGGGCATAGCTTTTCCCTTGAATTTCTGCGTGTAACATATACAATCCTGGAGGGAATGCTGAAAGATCTAGTTCTAAAAGCGAAGATGAATTTTGGTATTGTGAAATCAACAAGCCTGTTGCAGAAAACAATTGAAGATTTGAGGGATAGTTCGGGGAAAAAGATACCTGTAATTTCGATTGCGTTGGATTGGGGTAGGCTTGAAAACCGATTTGATTTTCATTAGGTGCGTTAGCAAGGATGGTAATTTGACGACAGGATGAAGTATCACTGCAACCGGAACCTGAAATCACAACAGCATAATTGCCACTTTGGCCGGGACTAAAGCTCTGTTGTGTTTGGCTTGAAATATGAGAATATCCGCTATTGCAATCTACCCATTGGTAGGTTAACCCTGCAGAATTTGCGCTCAGCGTATTCCCGTTTACTGAAACCCCCGTATCGAGATTTACAACCGTAAGGGTTACCGTTAGTACCGAATCACATCCATTTCCGGTGGGTAAAATATCTGTATAGGTTCCGGAAGAATCCCATAGAAAATTTCCGCTCGGACTTGTGAAAGCGCCACAAGAATTTTCATTTACACTATTGCTAACATTGCATTGCCCCCATTTACAATTGTAAATATCCCAACTTCCAACCGCGCCAACATTGCTTACTCCAGGACTTGGGTCAAGATCCATGAGCCCATAATGCGACCCTGCAAAAACAATATCATTTGTGGTTTGGTGAATGCGAATCGAATAACCAAAATCAATTCCAGGAGAACCCACACGGTTTGCAGAAATCAAATTACCCCAAGGGTCTAATTTTTCAACAAATACATCTTGATTTCCATCTGCGATGAGTTGAAAAATACCAGACCCCGGATTGAAGTCTGCCGTATCTTCAAAATATCCGGTTACATAAATAAAATTTGATGAATCACAAGCGACTGAATAACCCTCGTCAAAACCCGAACCTCCCATTTGTTTAGCCCAAAGAAAATTTCCAAGAGAATCCATTTTTTGAACGAAAATGTCTAGAATCCCAAAATCTGTCATAGAGAAATTTCCCGCTCCAGGATCAAAATCAACTGTGTTTTCAAAATGGCCCGTAGTAATTACATTTCCTTCCCGATCGGCGGTAATTCCCAACACTTTTTCATAGTCTGCCCCAGACAATCTTTTTGCCCATTTGAAATTTCCTGCCGTATCCATTTTTAGAACAAAAGCATCTGCCCCCCCCAAAAAAGAAAGAGAGCTTGTCCCAAGGCCTGGATCAAAATCGGCAGAACCCTTGTACTCACCTCCAAAATAAACAAAACCCTGTGCAGCATAAACGGAGTATCCGACATCATCATTGAATGACCCGATTCTTCCCGCCCAGCGAAAATTTCCAGATGAATCTAGTTTACTTACAAAAATATCTTCCCCCCCAACTGCAGTGAGATTGTAGATTCCAACACCGGGGTCAAAATCAGCAGTGTAAGAAAAAAAACCGGTGGTGTATGCGGCTCCCGCCTCGTCAACGGCAATACCATTTGCAAAATCTTGTCCGGAAGAACCGAGATTTCTTGCCCAGATAAAATTTCCTGCACTGCTCAATTTTATCACAAAAATATCGCCTGAGCCTGTTGAGGTTAAATTGGCTACCCCGGCCCCCGGATCAAAATCAACTGTGTTTTGAAAATATCCCGTTACATATATATTTCCTAATGCGTCGGTGGCCAGCCCCTGACCATAGTCGGCTAAATTTGCACCGAAACGCCTGGCCCATGAAAAATTACCTGATGCGTCTAATTTCTGAACAAAAATATCATACGAGCCCGCACTGGTAAGGCTCGAGTTACCTAAGCTGGGGTCAAAATCGCAGACCGACTGAAAAGTTCCCGTTGTAATAACAGCCCCTAGGTTGTCAACAGCTACACAATAGGCTTCATCTTTTGCAAGCGTACCTACTGCCTTGCCCCATTCAAAGGTTTGACTTTTGGTTTTACCATTTATCCCAATACAAAAAAGGGAGACAAAAAAAACATACTTTATTTTCATATTTATTATATGCAATTTAAGTTTTTTTGGAATAAATCACCAAGCATCTCTATTTTCTTTTATGCCGAGCGAAATATGTAAATGATCTGCTGTGCCAGAATGCCGATGAACCTTAAAACCCATGCTTCGAAACCAGAGGTTTAGAAAAGTATTGCGCCACTCGGCGCGATTCAGCGTGCGCATGTCTATCGCATGAACGTAGCCGTCTGACTGCACAAAATGCAAAGATTTACTTTTCTTGCCCAAGCCCATGTGTTCGTAATCCAGCAACTCTCGCTTTAAATCGGTGATGACAAGTTCCTTGTCAAACAGCGCAACTGTGCCCACTCCCATTCTCAGAAAGGGATGCAAGGATCCGTACTCCTCCTTTATTTTTCTCGTTTTTGCATTGTCTGATGAAATGAAAGTTAAGCCATATAAAAGATAAATTCCTAAGGTTAATCCTACATAAATCCACCGATTTTTTTTAGCTGACTTGCTTAACTTCTTTTTCCCTTTTATTTTTTTCAATATCCAAGAGAAGTATAATAGAAGTATGCCTGCGGTTAAAATGATACCGCAGGTGAAACACAACCAAACATTCAACGAGGTATTTTCAGAAAGAAAAATTGACAATCGAATCAGGACAAAAAAAGGCAATAAAAATACCGCAACAACCTGAAGAGGGAGGAACAGGATTTTGAGAAACAGCGAACCGGATTTTTTCTTTTTTGCGATAAAGCTATTCTTTACATTGATAAATTCCGGGCAGTTCCCTTCCTTTTCCGGCAAAATCCAGCCCATAGCCAACCACAAATTCGTTTCCAATTTCAAAGCCAACGTAATCGGGTTTTTCATTTCCTAAAAATGCCTTCGGCTTAAAAAGAAGGGAAGCTACTTTTAGGGAGGCTGGGTTTACGGTATTCAATTTTTCTTTTATTTTTTTTAGGGTGAGGCCGTGATCGACGATGTCTTCTACCACCAAAACATGTCGCCCTTCCAAATTAATGTTCAGTTGAAAATTCTCAATTACCTCGCCTTTGCTTTTGGTTTCATTTCCATAAGAGCTTAGGCCTAAAAATCCGAATTCAGGCTTACAATCAAGGCAGCGGGCTAAATCGGCTAAAAAAATAAAAGAGCCATTTAAAATTCCTAGGAGCACCGGATTTTTACCATTGTAATCCCGATTAATTTGCACTCCGAGCTGAATTACCGCCTCTTGAATTTGCTTTGGGCTAATCAGCGGTATAAACGTTTTTTCAAACAACAAAATAGTTTCCACCCTCAAAAATAGTAATCAGCGCTTTTAATCTCGATTCATTCTTTCAATGTGGCTTACCTGCATTATCTTTGCCATTTATTTTAGGACTCGTTGTCAGATTCCATTAAGCATGAATGCGGAATAGGCCTAATACGGCTGCTAAAACCCCTGGATCATTACAAGGCTAAGTATGGTAATGCGCTTTGGGGCTTGAATCGTATGTTTTTGTTAATGGAAAAACAACACAACCGCGGGCAAGACGGTGCTGGATTAGGCTGTATTAAGATTAACCTTGATGAGGGCCGACCCTTTATGAAGCGTACCCGCAACAATGGCGCTTCCCCTTGGATGAATGTCGTTTCTGAATTGACTGATAAACTCGAAGACTTAAAACTCAGAAACCCCGAAAAGTATAATCAAACTTCTTTCCTGAAAGAGAATTTTGATTTTGCAGGCGAGGTGCTTTTGGGGCACCTAAGATATGGCACACATGGTGCCCAATCGTTGGATTATTGTCACCCGGTCGTAAGAAGCAACAATTGGAGAACCCGTAGCTTATTGGTTGCCGGAAATTTTAACTTAACCAATGTTGACACCCTTTTTGACCATTTGGTTAGTCTGGGCCAGCACCCAAGATTTTTTTCAGATACTGAAACCGTGCTTGAAAGAATTGGTCATTATCTGGACGAAGAGGTACAACGTCTTTATGACAACCATAGAAAGGCAACCTCAGATAATCGCACCATTTCTGAATTGATTTCACGTGATTTAGATTTAGTACGGGTCCTTAGAAATGCGGCCAAAAAGTGGGATGGCGGTTATACCATGGGGGGGTTAACTGGCAATGGAGATGCTTTTGTAATTCGAGACCCAAACGGAATTCGACCTGCCTATTATTGGAGTGATGATGAAGTGGTGGTTTTGGCAAGTGAACGCCCGGCAATCGCAACCGTTTTTAATGTTGATTATTCTGATATAAAAGAACTTGACCCGGGAAAAGCACTTGTCGTGAAAAGTGATGGCAGAATGATGATAAAATCATTTACCGAGGCACTTCCTAAAAAAAGTTGCTCTTTTGAACGCATTTATTTTTCGCGCGGCAACGACCCGGAAATATATAATGAGCGCATGAAACTTGGGGGATTATTGGTTCCCGAAATTTTAAAAGCCATTAAATACGATTTGGACAATGCTGTTTTTAGCTACATTCCTAATACTGCCGAAACCGCATTTTTGGGAATGATTCGTGAAACCGAAACCTGGTTGAACCAACATAAGGCAGAAAGAATAAAAGAGGGCGCAGGGAAATTAAGGGATGATGAAATCACCACGATTTTAGATATGCGCCCCCGTGTGGGAAAGGTGGTTTTAAAGGATGTAAAACTGAGGACCTTTATTACCGAAGACTCGCGTCGCGATGAAATGGTCGGACATGTCTATGATGTAACACATGGTATTTTACGGCCCGGCCTCGACTCCCTGGTTTGCATTGACGACTCAATTGTGCGGGGAACCACCTTGAAACAAAGTATTCTAAAAATTCTGGGAAGGCTAAATCCTAAAAGAATAATTATTGCTTCATCTGCACCTCAAATAAGATATCCCGATTGCTACGGAATTGATATGAGTCAATTGGGAAAATTTATCGCATTTGAAGCCGCAATCGCTTTGCTAAAAGAAAGAGGAATGGAGTATATCATTCGCGATTTAGGGAAAGAGATTCTCGCCTTAAAAGCCAATGATTTAATGGAAAGCAAAAATTTGGTGAAACGCATTTACGCGCCATTCACTGAAGAAGAAGTTTCTCGAAAAATTTCGGAATTGCTCACCCCTGAAGGCCTTGAAGGCAAAGTGCAAATCGTATTTCAACCCCTTTCCAGTTTAATAAAGGCAATTCCAAATCATAAAGGCGATTGGTATTTTAGCGGGGATTTTCCAACACCTGGAGGCAATCGCGTGACCAATCAGGCCTATTTAAATTGGCTTGAAGGTAGTTTAGCGAGAGCCTATTAAACCGATTATTCGTTAGGGCCAACTTCAAGAATCGGGGCTTCTAGCACCTCCTGATCCTTTACGTAACTTTTTTCCAAACCACTGGAAGACAAGTCATCTAAATCTGTGTCGATGGGCGATATTTCTTTAATTCCTGCGGCATCAGTTTCCATTGATCCTGCAATTTTACCCCGATTCGCTTTAATTGCTTCAATAGCTAACCTTCTTGAATAGCGGGTGTGATGAATTGCCTCGATAAAATTTCCAGCTCTGTGCTGCTTCACGGCAAAGTTTTGCTGATTAATCGCCCGGGCTAATTTTCCGGTATAAACCTTTCCAAACTTAACTTTTGACTGCGCATCTTTTAACACCATTGCGGTTTTCGAAATCGCGTTATAAGAACCTAATCGGTTAGGATTATGCTTTTTTACCTGAGCAACCGAAGGTTGAACCAAGGCCATTAGTAAGAGCCCTAAGGTGAACGTAAACCAATTGTATTTCATGATTTTGTTGGCTATTTTCTTAAAAGAAAGTGTAACGAACGTCTAAAAGTACAATAATCAAGCCAACAATAGACAAAGGAGGGTTGATTTTAAAAAGGTAAGGCGTGATTATTAAGGATTTGGGAATCTGGATGTAAATTGTGGCCCAATTTTAACATTATCGATATGCCCGGTATTTCTTTAAGAGCAGAACAAATGCCACCTTCTCCTATTAGAAAGTTGGTTCCTTATTCAGAATCAGCTAAAAAAAGGGGAATTCATGTCTTTCACCTGAATATTGGGCAGCCTGATATTGAAACCCCTCAGCTCTTTTTCGATGCCATTCGCAAGGCAGAAATAAAAGTCCTTGAGTATAGCCATTCGGCTGGAATAGAGTCGTTTAGAAGAAAAACAGTGGCTTATTATGAGCGGGTAGGGGTTAAAAATCTTGATATCGAAAACGTAATTATTACCACCGGGGGCTCCGAAGCTTTACGATTTGCCTTGATGACTTGCCTGAATCCAGGTGACGAACTCATCATACCTGAACCATTTTATGCGAATTATAATGGTTTTGCAGTGGAATCAGGCGTATCGGTAATTCCCGTTTCCACCCATATTGAAAATAATTTTGACCTCCCAACGCTCGGTGATTTTGAAAAATGTATTAGCGCAAAAACCAAAGCCATTTTGATTTGCAATCCCGGAAACCCAACGGGAAGACTCTATTCAAAAGAAGAGTTGGAAAAACTTTCAGCACTCGTAAAAAAGTACAATCTCTATTTGATAACCGATGAGGTATATAGAGAGTTTTGTTACGATGGAAATCAACATTTTTCTGCCTTAAACTTAAAGGGCTTGGAAGAAAATGTGATAATGGTTGATTCTATTTCAAAACGTTTTTCTGCTTGTGGCGCACGTGTGGGCGCATTGGTTTCACGAAATAAAGTAGTGATGGCCTCGGTTTTAAAATTTGCGCAAGCAAGATTATCGCCACCTACCATTGGCCAAATAGGCGCTGAGGCATTGTTAGATTTACCCGATTCTTACTTTGCTTCGGTCAGGGAAGAATACCAAAGCCGCAGAGATACGCTGGTAACCGCATTGAAAAGCATTCCCGGCGTTATAGTGCCTGAAGTAAGCGGCGCTTTTTATATGATTGTAAAATTGCCCGTTGACAATAGCGAAACTTTTTGTCAGTGGATACTCGAATCATTTTCACATAATGGCTCAACAGTTATGATGGCGCCTGCCTCAGGTTTTTATGCAACACCGGGTGCCGGGTTGAATGAAGTGCGTATTGCCTATGTACTGAAAAATGAGGACCTCTTAATGGCTGCTGAATGTTTGGCCAAAGCCTTAAACCAATATCCCGGTAAAAAAAAATTAGTTGAAATCGCAGGTGCAAATCAAATGAATTGATTTTTTTCCGTTTTCGACATGATTAGGTAATTAGGCTTATTTCCATATTTCTGGTCTAAAGAGTACCTTTTTGCCCCTTTTCATTCCGAATTTCGGGTATGAGAATGTGGGCGGATTACAACAACCCTTTAGGCAGAGACCTTACGCTGGGGAATGAAAATTTTAGAAAGAAATTTTTTGATTTAGCCGGATGGAGCATTTCAGACCTGCTGCGTATTCAGGCATTGCCATTTGAGCCTGAAACAAATATGGCCTCACGAAATGTTTCGTTTGGAAAATTTGAGGGCTTTGCTCCCG
>JAYSVQ010000049.1:0-2692 GCA_043718485.1 Bacteroidota bacterium | reverse complement strand
GCTGATAATTTCGGCACGGATTTGACCAAACCATCCTTTAACTTTTCCTGAAATTCACGCACCATTTTCTCCGTTTCCTCTGACCATTTTCCGGGTTCCGGTTCCAATATTTCAGCGATATGGTTCCGATCTTTCATCAATTGTTTTTCCTTCTCCTCCGCCCACTCGTTCCCATATTCGGTTGCCCACAAGAAAATAACCGACACATCAAACCCCAGAACCTTTCCGTATTTTCCCATCACCCCACGCTCCAAAATCAACTTGTAGTCATCCAAACTGTTCAGGGGGTATTCCCGGATTAGCATATTTGCGATCGTTCTCGGCTCGTCAACCGAACTCATCGCCCCGCCTATGTGGAGCATCTTCGCGTACTTAAGGATGAGCACGGCCAAGACCTGTTCTATTTGCCCCACATTTGCCCCCAGGGCGATCAACTGCCTCACGGGTGGCCTATCTAACGCCTGACCGATAGAGTCGCTTAGGGTGCCCACAATGGCCGCGTGGTTGCCTGGCGTGTTAATCTGCGCGATATATTGCGCGTAGTGCCTCTGCGGTGTCAAGTCCTTTTCCATTTGTTTGTGATTTTAGTTCAAATAAGCCCGTCCATCCGTTCGTGATGCTTTGGGCAATCATCCCGATCGCCTCCTGTTCGGATTTCGCGCCCAGTGTGCGTAGCTGCATTGTTTTTGTTGTTGGGGTCAATTTCTGTTTTTTTTCTATTTTGTACGCCAGCCACTCACCCCATGCGGCCCGAAAATTTTCATTGAATGGCAAAGGCTCCAATACAACAAGATTCGCGATAGCGATAGATTCTTCTCTATTCTTATTCTTATTCTTATTCTTCTCTATATTGCTTGTTTGTGGTTGTTCTAAATCAAGCGGTGGCTTGTTTTTTTGTGCGTTTTTGTTGCCAATTGGGGCACCTCCGCTACTTCCGTTTAATGAATTTTTTTTGGAATTTAACCCTCTTTCATCCAATTGCTCCAATAAAAAATCAATAATCACAAACTCGCCATGTGTTTTTATGATACTTTTCTCCAAAAGTTCATCAATTGCAGACTGTTTGCATTTAAGCCGTGGCTTGATTTCGCTTGTTTTTAAACAACCGGATTTGAACCAATACAGGGCGCAAATATTAACGAATACACCCTGCGTGTAAAAGTCCTCGAGCGT
This sequence comes from Bacteroidota bacterium, assembly GCA_043718485.1. Lineage (GTDB taxonomy): Bacteria > Bacteroidota > Bacteroidia > J057 > JADKCL01 > JAYSVQ01. Next base: position 1,519 of record JAYSVQ010000049.1, on the reverse strand, counting down.
GATATTTCCGCTAATCCATTCGGACGGATTGAACTTAAAATAGGGGAGTTCCTTAGCCATTTACTTTGTCCTTTAAAATGAACATTTCAGTAAAGTAGTTTTCAAGGGCTTTTTGGTTACCCTCCATGAACTTGATTCTTTCAAGCAACTTTACCCTACCCTCTTTTGTGGTTTCTTTCTCGAGAAGTGATGCGATTATTTTTTCTTTTAGGCTCATAAAAAAACAAACCCCGACAATCCGTAGCACATCACAGCCAATGAAAATTGGCATAGAACCGAATTGAAGGGGTGTTTTTTTAATGTCATTTTTGTGATGTGCTGTTGCAAATATAAAAACATTTTCCGTAAATCCTACTGATCGGGTTTGAATTTTCCGGGCGTTACGCTCACCCGCGTAAGAGTTACCTTGCCGTCACAGTAAGGCTGTTTCTTCCGGGTAATGTAGCCCATTATCGTATCGTAGCTCCTCCCAGGATGGTTCGATAGAAAGTTGGTAACGGACGTGTAGGCGGTCATGGGGGCGTCCGGCCATTGGGCGATGATTATTCTCATGACATGGCCATTATTCGGTAATTTCAAAATAAGTTCCGTAAGTTGCTCCAGCAATTTCGCTTTCTTTTACTATATATTCTCCATCTTTTCCTAAAGTTTCATCAAACTCATCTGAAAGAAAAGTAATTTTAGTTTTCAATCTTTCTGAGTGAGTGAAAAGAATTTCATTCCAAATTTCCATTTGCTCATTTTCATCTTCTGCATCTTTCAAATTTTCCAATTCTTTTACTGGAATTTCTTTCAACTCACGAAGTTCACAGCTTAAGCCTTCTGTATTATTTCTCCAATGTGAATTTTCCAAACTGTTTGTGTCTGAAAGAATTGAGCCAGCAATATCATTATATGCTGCTTCTGCTTCTTCCAAAGTTGCGAATGTGTTTGTTTCGCTTTCGTTTTTTGAATAAGAATACTCTACCGAAAATTTGTTTAAATTTTTAATTGAATTTTTCATAGTGTTTTCGTTTAATTGTTGGTTTGATAGCTCTTTTTATCACCATTAGTTTTTTTCTTTTCTTCATCATTTTCAGGAATTCTTTTTGGGTGTACGATTTAATCGGTGTGTTTCCTTCCATCATTTTGAAAAAATCAAGTGTTTGCTTTTTCATAATTTTTCTCATTTCAATTCTTTTTCATAGTTGCTCCCCAATTACCCCTTCCATAACTCCTGATCTCATATCATCTTCAATAAACTCCTGCAGGAAGTCGGTAGCGAAACTTTGTTCTATTTCGAACAACACAACCACTGAATCATCTGTGACGTATCTGGTGTCGGTGTCACCGAAAATCTTACCTGTCTGATAATCATACTTTGCGCAGGCCTTTGATCCTTGCGAATTTGCATATACCTCAGCAATTACTTCAGCTATAATTTGAGCTCCTAATTCTTGAACTTCTTGAAAAATTTGTCTTGCCGTTTTCATAAATGTTTTCGTTTAATTGTTGTACAAATATATGCACAATACACGTA
>JAYSVQ010000480.1:0-3439 GCA_043718485.1 Bacteroidota bacterium | reverse complement strand
AGCGTATTTGATAACAACCTTTTACGGCTGCACTCAGGGTAGCTGCGACGAGGCATTTGGTATCAAATCCTAAATGATAAATATAGCGAATGGCAGCCGGACTGAGGTTAAAGGGGGGGCGAAACACGGGACTGAAAACCGCTTCTGCTTTCGGTTTATTTTTACCGATGAGCCAATAATAATATAGCAACAAACCCAGTAAGCCGAAGGCGTAAAGCGAGGCCGAAAAAGGGTTCTCAAAAATGAAAAAGAATTTTTCTCCTAGTCCGCCGGTGGCGGTTTGCGCATCTAAAAATATAGAATTCAGAATTAGGAGCATGCTTACACTGCGGCTAAATTGCAGAAGAGAGAAGGTAAGAACTTTTTTGTAAAGAAACTATTGTGGGTTGGCCAGATCTTTTACGTAATCTAGTTTTTCAGGGAAATATTGCCACATAATGCCATAAGCTGAAAGGGCACAAACCGCTAAAAGAGCAAATCCGGCAACAAAAGCGAGGCCCATTTTAGTTTCGCCCCCATAAAAAAAGATGCCCGATGCCGCGAGGTTTATCATAGCCATTATGCCAAGCACCATTGGAATGGCGTAAGGAAAATCGAGCAGCACCCAAAAAAAGATGAGGCAAAGGCATGCCAATGAAAAATTGATGGCCAGAAGGATGGGCAAGGGTTTCATGTCTGCAAAGATATTGGCAATCTGCTAAGGAGTGCAAAGAAAAAGCCGGGCATTGCCCGGCTTTTTAAGATATGCATTTTAACGATGGCTAAGCTTCGGGCTTTGGTTCCGCTTCCGCATTTTCCGCAGGTTCAGAAACCGCTACGGTTTCTTTTTCCATTGATGCGCGCGTTTCTTTGAGCGAAGCTTTCAATTGCTCAAGCTTTGATTTCTCATCCTCGATTTGAGATTGAATAAGCGTTCTGAGACCATCACCAGAGCGGCCTTTGGCCACCATGAGAATGTTATTCTCGAGTGTATTGATTTTTCGTTGTGCAAAATCCACTCTTTCCAATAGCTTTTTGAGTTCAGCATTCCCGCGGTCTTCCACCGAAAGTCCTTCGCTTTTGTTGTAGTGGTAAGGCCGACTTCCATTTGAGCTGTAGTTTCCGGTGCCATTGCTACTGCTTTCGTTTCTGAGATTGAGCAATCTTACACTATCGCGAAAGGCTTTGTTCAACTCATCTTTTTTCTCAAAAGGGACATGTCCGGTTGCCTTCCAAGCATCTTGAATTTTGTCGAATGCATCTGATTTTTCTTGTGTTCCCAAGGCAGAGGCCGCCAGGTCTTTCAACTGCTGAATCAAACTATTTTTGGTGTCTAAATTGGTTTGATAATCGGCACCTACGGCTTTGTTATGGGCTTCACGGGCCTGAAAAAAGGTGTCGCAGGCTTTGCGAAAGCGAAACCAAAGTTTTTGGCTTTGGCGATCGGGAACTGCGCCAATATTTTTCCAATCTTCTTGCAAGTTTTTAAGCAAACGAGAAGTTTCGCGCCAATCTGTGGCTTCAGATAAAGTTTCGGCTTGTTCGACAAGGGCAAGCTTTAAATTCAAATTGCGGTTTTCTTCTTCACGCCGTTTGTCAAAGAAGCCCGATTTGTTTTTGAAGAATGCGTTATAGATTTCCCGATATTCTTTCCAGAGGTTTTTATTTGCCTCAGAAGTTCCGGGGCCAATATCTTTCCAATCATTTTGTAGGGCCAACAAGGTTTCTGTGGTTTTGTTCCACTCTTTGCCGTTGTTGGATTCAAAAGAAAGAAAGCTGCGCATTTTTTCAAGTAGCTCTGTTTTTCGGTCAGAATTTACTTTGCGCTCCTCATCCTGCAACTCATAATACTCTTGTCGTTTGGCATAAAAGTTTTCGAGCAGTTTTTTCCATGCCTCATTTATTTCTTCGAAATTTTCTTTGGGTACGGGGCCTACCGATTTCCACAAATCCTGAAACTCTTTTACCAATTCACTTACAGCTCTCCACGATTCAGAATTAAGAGTATTGTCTGAGGGGATGAGCGCCCCCAGCTTTTGAATCATATCCTGTTTTTCATCCAGGTTATGTTTGCGGTCTATATCTATCAACTCATTGTATTTGGCCCTAAGGCCATAAAACAAGTCAATGTAGTGCATGTAGCGTTTATTGAAGGGCTCGCGGTCTTCTTGTTTTACCCAACCGGTTTCCTTCCATTCTTTTTGAATTTGCCTTACGTCGGCGATCGCCTGCACATTTTCTTTTTCAACGATGCCTTTAAGCCTTTCGAGTAAGTCACCTTTAAGGACAGAATTTTTTTCTTTTTCCTTTTCGATTACTGCCTCTGCGGCTGAGCGTTTATGATTGAACTTGGCTTGTGCGGTTAGGAATTTGGACTCAAATTTTTCGCCTGATTCTTTCCCGATTTCTTTAAGGGCTTTGTCAAATGCCTTTCTTAAAATATGGAATTTGGGAATGAGCGAGAAAACCTGATCAGGTTCAGCCTCGCCAAAGCGGTCCATCAGGAAAACCAATTCCTGAATGTTGGCCGATTCCAAGGCATCTTCAAATTGCTCACCGGAACCTAACAGTTCCTCGAACAATTGTCCGCCTGCATCATGGCTTTTTTCCTCCTCCTCAGGAATTAAGGGTGAATCCTCGTCATGGTTATCTCCATGCGCAATAACAGAAGGGGCATTTTCAGCCCGCGCTTCTATTGGGTGTTCAGAAGAAACAGATACATTTTCCTTTTCAGGATTAGTTTTCAAGTTGACCTGTTCGGGCACTTGATTTTCAGCACTCATTTCTACCGGTACATTCTCCCCATTTAAGGGGGTTACGGTCTCAAAAGAAGAGACCTCATTGATGTTGTTTTCCATCGTTTTCTTAACAGTCTTGACAAAAAGGAATACAAATTAATGCAGAGAACACTTTTAAGCAAGTAAAATCACGGTTTTTAGGGGAAAATCCTTAATCAAAAGTCGGTGTTTTCTGCGATTTTCATGGTTTTTTCATGAAAAAGGGCTGTCTTTTTCAGGTAAAAAGAAGAAAGTGACTGGCATCAAACATTTGAAATCCAGCGTTCCACCTCTTCTTTTTGGGGGGCTTTGAGGCCCAATTTCATTTTCTTGTTCAGTCCGCAAATGTCATTGAACAGCTTATTGGGATTTGCATTTTTTAAATCACCTTCGTTTGAGATTCCTGATTTTTGCACGAGGGGAATCCAATCGGCAGGAATTCCGAATGCACTCAGGTCTGTGGCGGCAAGCCCTTCGCCTTTTTTGTCGGGACGCATTTGCGGGAAAAATAAAACATCTTGAATGGAGGGCTGATTGGTCATAATCATGGCAAGGCGATCCATGCCGATGCCCAGGCCGGCGGTGGGCGGCATTCCAAATTCCAAGGCATTTAAAAAATCTTCATCTAAGACCATTGCCTCTTGGTCACCTCTTTTTCCTAATTCTAATTGTTCCTGAAAACG
>JAYSVQ010000479.1:0-3491 GCA_043718485.1 Bacteroidota bacterium | reverse complement strand
CGACGATCAGCGGTTGAGATGGATTGCTTCCTCTCCAAACAAATGATCCGCCACCACCGCCTCCTGTACCGTAAGTGCCACCACATAAATTAGAAGGCAATCGTTGGCCCACGACAATGAAAAGGGTGTCGCCTGAATTCACATTAAATGAACCCGCCATTTGTGCCCCTCTTCCGCCGACTGTGCTGCCGCCTTGCGCGCCTCTAGTATCTATCGTAACTTGATGCACGCCTTGAGGTACGATAAAAGTGTCAATTGCGCCTGACACAAAAAAAGTATCGTTGGCAGAAATACAATTGCTGGTGGTATCTACCGATAGGGTATCTTTTGCCTGACAGCCGGCTGCATCTGAAATGGTAACAACATAGTTCACGGGCGTAGTCGGGCTGCAGGTTGGGTTTGGAACACCAGAGCCACTGAGCCCATTGCCGGGTGCCCAATAGAAAGTATAAGGCGGAGTACCGCCCGTTGCCGTTGGATTATTCCCCACCACAACCGGGTTTCCATTTAAACAAAAAACAAAATCGATTCCGGCATCTGCATCTAAAGTAGAAGGAAATACAAGACTTGTATCTGAATAAAATGGGTCGCAGCTTCCATCTGAAATCATTGCGCGAAAATAAACGGTATCATTGACATTCACCGTAAATGAATCTGAAATCGCGCCCGGAATATTGCTGAAGGATAGGTTGTCAAAAGACTCTTGCCATTGAATGGTACCTGAGTCTCCAATTACGGTGAGTACGGCATATTCTCCGGGGCAAATCAAAATTTGTGATTTGCCTGAGAAAGGGAGTAGGGAAAAGGCAATTGCAATAGAAAGGCAAAACAGGTTTCTCCGGAATTGCGTTTGAAAATATAACATAGGAAATGATGTAAAAATCTATATTCTGGAAGAATGGAAATTTACCTTTTTCCACAACAACCTAAAACCAAAGAAATGGAATTTTTTACTTCTCTTAAGCAACACCCGCAGGGCCGCCAAAACCGCCCGGAAAATGAGGAGGGTTATTGTCTTTCAACTCAACTACACCAAAGGTGGCTTCAAATTTCCGGATATTATCTTGCAGGGCAAGCACCAGTCTTTTTGCATGTTGTGGGGTCATAACAATGCGTGCTTTTACTCTTGCCTTGGGAATGCCCGGCATCACGCGAATGAAGTCCATTACAAATTCTGCATTGGAATGGGAAATGATAGCGAGATTACTATAAATGCCTTCAGCTTGTTCCTCGCCTAACTCAATGTTGAGTTGATTTTGATTGTTCTCGTCCATGATAATTATTATTACAGGGTAAATTTAGCGAAAAGGAGGGGACCTTACGCTAATTCCTGAATTTCGAGGTTATGATTGGTGTAAATGCAGATATCGGCAGCGATTGACAGGCTTTTTTGCACGATTTCGCGTGCATTTAAATGACCGGCATTTTCTTTTAGGGCACGAGCCGCAGCTTGGGCATACATTGAGCCTGAACCGATAGAACAAATTCCGTTGTCAGGTTCAATGACATCACCTGAGCCTGACACCATTAAAATTTCAGTAGCACTCATCACAATGAGCATAGCTTCGAGTCGTCTCAAAACACGGTCTGCCCGCCAATCTTTGGCAAGTTCGATGCAGGCTCTTTTTAAATTTCCGGGATAGGCTTCTAATTTTTCTTCTAACCTTTCCAGCAGTGAGAATGCATCGCTTGTGCCTCCTGCAAAGCCGGCTAAAAATTTACCTCCAACCAATGGACGCACCTTTTTTACATTACTTTTTACCACCGTATTACCCAGGGTGGCTTGACCATCGCCACCTAAAACGGCGCTACCATTATGGATAATGCCCAAAATGGTGGTTGCATGAATGTTAGACATAATGAAAATTTAAGGTGAAGTAGTAAGGTAAAAAGAGGTGAATCAATGCGAATCCTCATGATGAGGGGCCAGCAAAGCTCTGTCTTTTACGCTGTGTTGGTTATTCACTTCATTGTAAACGAAACCTTTTTCCAAGGCAGGATTTCTTTTTAGTTTTAAGAAATCGAGTCTGGATTTAAGCAGGCTTGCATCTACCAAAAGTTTATCTTTTCCAAAAATCGCATCTTTGCGATCGGTAAAATTAAAGTCATAATCATTGCTCATGACAATTGCCTCTTCAGGGCAAACGTCCTCGCAAAACCCACAATAAATGCAACGAAGCATGTTAATTTCAAATGTTTCAGGGAACCGCTCTTTTGGGTCTTCGGTTTCACTTGCCTGCATGCTGATGGCGAAAGGCGGACATGCACGGGCACAAAGGCCGCAGGCTACACATCTTTCCTGATCTAATTCTTTTACCAACACGGGTCTGCCTCTAAACTCGGGGCCTAAGACCGGTTTTTCTTCAGGATAGCGAAGCGTAACCTTTGGTTTGAAAACATGTGAAATTGAAAACATCATTCCTTTGACGATTTCAAAGAAATAAAGCTTATTTATAAAACTTAAATGACGCTCGTCTTTCGACCCTTTTTTGATTCCCATTGCAAATTTGACCGTGCCTGAATAGGCTAAGTTAAGGGCAGTTTTGGGCTTTTTCCAAATTATTTTACCCCATTTCAGGAATCAAAACGTGGAATGAAAGTGTTTTTGGGGCTTTTTTAGGTTTAAATAGGAGGGTAATCGCCTATTCTGTTTTTTCCTTTCTTTGGATTTAAAGGAAGGTGCAGATTTTAGGTATGAGGTTTCAGGAAGGGTAATTTCCTATAATGCAGGGTATTACCAATGGGTTTTTCTTTCATTTTGATTTTATTCCGTCAGATAGGGATGGGATACGGCAAATCAAAGTGGTAGCAGATTCAAGGATAAACTTCTGGAAAACTCGCATTGGAGGGAGGACCTAAACGCAGTGCTTTTCCTACCTTTAGGGTACATCCCAAATCAAGGTGATAAAAGATTTAAAATTCTTTTTCCTGCTGTCCCGGCCCCTGAATCTGATTATCGCTCAACTGGTTTTCGGAATCAGTTGTTATGTCTCGTTGAATGGAAAATTTTCGTTTGTTTTTGAGTTTCAGTATTGGATTACGGCAATGGTTACGCTTATGGCAATGGCGGGTGGGTATTGGGTAAATGATGTATTTGATTTTAAAATAGACCAAATCAATAAACCCAAAAAGGTAATTGTCGGGTTTTATCTTTCTTCTAAAAAAGTGCTGACGGTTTATTTTGTGGTTCAAATAATTTGCCTGCTGATTTCCGGTATTTTTTTACCCTGGTTTGTTGCTCTTCACGTGGGTGTGGCGCTGCTATTACTTTTTGTGTATGCATGGTTTTTGAAGCGAATTTCAGTTGCGGGAAATCTTGTGATTTCCACGTTGACGACCATGGTCGTGCTTATTGCTATGGCCTTGTTTAGTGTGAAAGTTGCACTTATTTGGCTTTCTGTTTTTGCCTTTGAGGTTACCTTTATTCGTGAGGTGATAAAAGACATGGAAGACATACGGGGCGATTTACGTTTTAAATTGAAAACCCTTCC
>JAYSVQ010000478.1:0-3492 GCA_043718485.1 Bacteroidota bacterium | reverse complement strand
TGTGGTTCTGAGGGTCGTGGGTTCAAATCCCATCCTCCACCCTTAATTCTCTCAAGAGATAAAACATGTAGGCCCAATGGGCCTATTTGCTTTTTATCCCCCTACTCTTTCTTAAGGTTTAGCCTAATCTCATATTTCGTAACCGATTTCTTCAAGGCAATTCTTGCTTCTAAATTATTGGGCAGGGTAAACACATACTCAGAGGTTTTTCCGGAATCTACTTCAGGCTGATTCAATATTTTTGTGTGGTCCAAAACTGCATCTTTCAAGGCACAAGAACGGATATACAAAAAGAGTTTGTAATGCGCATCGTTTACCAAATTAAAATCTGCACTATCCATAAAAAGAATGTTGACCTCTGCATTTTCCATATCACTTATGTAACATGTTCTGCATCCAGGAAAAACCGGATTGCAGAACCAGGTCGCAATTAAATCTTGATGCATTGAACCCTTTATGTTTTCAAATCGACCTGAGGCACTATTCACATAGGCATGAACCGCCTCACAAAATTGAGGCCCAATAAGGGGCGCCCAATAGGAAATGAACAATTGTTCCTTCCCTGTATTTAGTTTACCTTCAAAAGCAGTTAAGCGACTCGAAATGGCCTGAAATGCTTTATCAATTTCCTCACCATCGTCTTCATCATGCAATACTTTTTGATAAATCGTAATGATTTCCTTTAACTCAACATTTGCACCTTCCAAGGCTATCTTTACATACTGTTGTGCCACAGTGAGGTAAAAGTTTTCATTTTTATAGGGAGGGGTTTGTTTCAACTTCTCACCGGCAACATTGCAACTTGAAATAACCTCATTCCTCAACTTTTCCATTTCAGAAACCCGTTGCGCTTCAAAGCACTTTTTCATTGCCTCATAAGAAGCATGAACAGGAGTGATTAAAGCATAAATATTGTTTGCGTATGCATTGATTTCTTGTTGAACCAAATCTTGTGCACTTGGGCTAGCTTGTGCATGAAGTTGATGCGTCATCAAAAAAATTAAACCAATGCAAAAAGAGATATTTCTCATAAAGAAAGCTGTGGTTACCATGAATTGGCAAAAGCAAAAAAAAACGTCAGTGTCAAAAATAGAAAAAAGGATTTAGAAAAAGAGTGCCTTACTTTCAGGAACCACCGCCTCTTTATCGTTTGACAGGCTTCTTTCAAATGAAAATGTAGGAATCAGCCCCTTATCCTCATCCCATTGCTTACGCTTAGCGCAATTACCCAAACAAAAGAGGCCTAATGGATAAGGCTTTGTTTATTTATCATTAAGCCTTTCTTTCTGCTTAATTTCACTCCCGAATCATAATGAATCCTGCGCCACAAATTCTAAGTATTGCTGCATTTCTGGAATGCATTCCACAAATGCCGGTCTTAGATGTGCGCTCCCCGGCAGAGTTTGCCCAAGCCCATATAGAATCTGCGCTTTCCTTTCCCCTTTTTTCGGATGAAGAGCGTGCGGTTGTGGGAACATTGTACAAACAGCAAGGCAAAGAAATTGCCTTGGCAAAAGGGCTCGAATTCGTAGGCCCCAAAAAAGAACCGATGTTGCAAGAAGCAAAAACACTTGCAGGGCCATCGAGAGAATTGGCGATTTACTGTTGGCGAGGGGGAATGCGAAGTCAATCTGTGGCCCAATTTCTTCAATCAGAGGGATTGAAAATTACTGTGTTGGAAAAAGGCTACAAAGCTTTTCGCCATCACGTGCTTTCCCTTTTTTCCAAGCCGCTTAAATTAATTGTCTTGGGTGGAAAAACGGGTTCAGGGAAAACCCCCATTCTCAAAGAAATTCAAAAAGCCGGACATCAGGTTCTTGACCTTGAAAATTTGGCGCAGCACAAAGGTTCCTCCTTTGGTGCTTTGAACGAGAAAGCTCAACCTACTTCTGAACAATTTGAGAATCGATTGTTCTTTGCTTTGCAAAAACTAAATTCAAATGATTTCATTTGGATTGAGGATGAAAGCCGAAATATCGGGCAGTGTAATTTACCCGAAAACCTTTTTCGGCAAATGAGAATCAGTAGGGTGATTCAACTTGAAATTCCCCAAGCTGTGCGCATTCCCCATTTGATTGAGGATTATGCCAGTGCAGATAAGGAACTCATAAAAGAGGCCTTGCTACGCATTCAAAAGCGCATTGGATTAGAAAAAACACGCGAAGCGCTTGAAGCCCTCGAAGCAAATGATTTTGCAAAAGGGGCAAGAATTGCCCTGAACTATTATGATGATGCTTACCAAAAAGGCCTCGCAAACCGTAATCCGGAAAAAGTCTTTTTACTCGAATTAAATCAATTGGAACCCAAGCGAAACGCTGCGGCTGTAATCAATTTCTTTGAAAAGCATAAAGCCGATTTTAGTCTTTAAAAGACTAAAGCTTCTTTTGGATTAAATGTATTCTTTAATCTGATGATGCCCAAAAAGTTCATCACCTTCATTGCTGCAAACATAGGGTCAAATTCAAACCAACGAATCGCATGGTTAGGTTTGCCGGCATATTTATGATGATTGTTGTGATAGGCCTCACCCCAAAAGAAAATATCGACGAAGGGAATAAGGTTGCGTGAGGTATTATTCAGCGGAAAATTTCTGTAGCCTATTTTGTGCGCGAAGAAATTAACTACAGCCCCTTGCAAAGAACCTATGGCAATGGTCATTGGCAAGAAAATCCAATGCCACCATTCTGTTGCGAAGAATGCCCAAAAGGTAATATAAAGTGCAATCCAAGCAATTCGTGTTACCCAATTGTGCGCAAACTTTTCAAAGCTTTGCCATTTTGGAAGTTGCTTTTTATAGCGCTCATCAATTTCAATTTGTTCGAAAAAGACGTGGTTGTAATTTACTTTCGTATCCCACATCATTTTAAAAACATTTGAGCTATTTCGGGGAGAATGTGGATCTTCTTTGGTGTCGGTGTGCACATGATGCATGCGATGCATAATGCCATAAGCGTATGCGCTTATGTATGATGAACCTTGGGTAATAAATGAGGCCACGAAAAAAAACTTCTCCCAAAAAGGAGACATGGTGCAAATTCTATGCGCCGAATACCGATGGTGAAAAAACGATTGGCAAAACAATGAAGCGTACCAATGCAGAACAAAAAATAGGACAACTACCATTAGGAAGAATTTAATTATCAAGCCTAATGGAAACGTTTGAAATACCTTCCTTTACCGTATGGATTTGAAAATCCTCTTCCTCACCCTTAGGAAACCTATAATCAGGTTTTTCCTATTCCCCTCTTAATCAATGGATTTCCAAATGAACACACGAGCGCAAAGCAAATTGAGTCAATTAGGTGAGCGAAGATATTATTTTACCCTCTTTCACCCTAAGAAACTTTTCGGCATTCGCCCAAATATTGGACAAATGAGGAGCAAGCCTTTCCATATTCATCAAAGTGCATAGGCAACAAAAAGATTTACCGAATCCCTCCCTCGGCATTTACCTTATCTGCTTTCCTATAAAAAATGCCACTTTCCTCTCCT
>JAYSVQ010000477.1:0-3494 GCA_043718485.1 Bacteroidota bacterium | reverse complement strand
GTTCTTTCCCTTTCATTGGAAGAAACATCAACTCACCTGGGAAGAAATTGAGGACATAAAAGTAATTACCTATAGCCCCCTTAAAGATTATGGGGGTTGGGGCTATCGCTTAAAACGAAATGGAGATAAAGCGCTCAACGTATCGGGAAACCAAGGGATTGAATGCAAGTTGAAAAGCGGTAAAATAATACTCTTTGGAACCAAAGACCCGCAAGCCGCTGATGCGGCCATTAATCAAATATTTAAAGGCAGAGACTCCCAATCTAATTGAGGCTGATTGATTTTTGGCTATTCATTTTTTGCCATACTTTTACCGCTACATGAAAAGCATGTCCAACCGAAATCTATTGGGAATCATTTTAACATTGGCCTCGCTCGCGATGTGGGTTCCAGGTATAAGTTTCGATGCCTTTAGCATTAGAGCAGAAATCAGCTTGCCCTTTTTAGGCAATCAAGAGGTGTTTAAGGAAACCCGTTCTGTTTTAGGGGCCATTCAAGCGTTTTGGAAAAAAGGGAATTATCTGCCCTTTTTTCTGATTTCATTTTTCGGACTATTAGTTCCTTTAGTTAAAGCAATCGTTTTAGCACTTGCGGTTGTCTTGCCCAATCAGCAACACAGGGAAAAATGGGTCAATTTTGTGCAAATGATTAGCAAATGGGCAATGGCCGATGTATTTGCGGTGGCAATGGTGCTTGCTTTGTTGGTGGTGAATTCAAATGATAAACTCGACGGGCAAATCCACTCCGGTTTTTATTGGTTTTCAGCTTATGTAGTGGTTTCTACGCTTGCTTCTCAGCTTATTGATTTGGGGAAATCAAAGTTGGATTCTAATGGCTGAACGTGGTACATTCGCATTCAATACAACCCAAAATGAAAACAGGCAAAATCTTTACCCTACTTTTTCTGTCTTTTTGCATTCCTATTCTCGCCTTTACTCAGGCTCCAAAAAAGAAATTAAAAGAAGCCCTCTCCTACACCTATTCTCAAAGTGAGGGCACGAATGCGTCCTCGGTGGCTTGGAATCCAAAGCAAAACATGTATTATACTTTTATAGCCGGAAACGAATCTTTTCCGCTCGAGACCTTTAACAGCAAAGGAAATTCAATCGGCCAATTCAGCACCATGGCAGATGCGAGAGGTTTGTGGTATAACCCCACAAATGAGGGAATAGAAGGCAATGGGGCCGGCGAAGCCGGGTGGTTTCAATATGATTTAAGCGAGGGTGGCAGTCCTAACGATATTGATTTTTTGGAGTATGGTGAGATACAGCCCGATTTCAATGCAATAGGCACCTATAACAATAAAGAAAACCTCGTCGTCTTTTATGCTGAGGGTGAGATTTACCGCTATCAACGAAAAGATTTTTTAGAAATAAGTTCGGTCTCACTTAAAAATTCTCCTTGTTCCATTGATGAATTAAATTCCACTTCGCTCGGCTACACAGGTGTTACAGGTTATGAATATGTGGTACTTGAATTTGATGCGAATAAACTGCATTATTTTAATGTACATGGAGCGTATCAAAGTTCAGCTTCCTTCCCAAAAAATGCACCTGCCGGATTAGACCGTTTTTGTTTTGCCTTCACCAATAAAATGGCTTGGCTTTACGATAAAGATGCCAGAACTTGGAAAGCCTATAAAGCATTTTAATCCCATTTGATTTTCATTTTTACTTTTCGATATGCATAAACAACGCTTAGCCGGAATCATTGCCGGAATCATCAGTTTGGCCGGAACGCTGTTACCCTGGGTTTCAAATGTGCCTGTCGTCAACAATGTAAGTGGCACCTCGTGGTTAATCGGATGGGTCGTTTTATTGTCGTCATGTCTTTCCATCTTTTTTTACCTCTCGGGTGATGACAAAGCAGAAGCTAAAAAGACGGCAGTATTTATTGGCCTTATTTCAGGCGTATTAACGATAGCCATTTCACTCTACAAATTGGTGAACATCCAATCTGAAATCAATTTGATGAAGGAAAAGTTTTCGGTATGCCAAGGTTGGGCAAATGACATCTCATTCGGCTTTGGGCTTTACTTGGTCATTGCGGGTGGAATCCTTCAAATTCTGGTTGCGATTCTCATGAGACCTAAAAAAGCAGTTGAAAGTAAAGCATAGCCTACCTAAAATTTGGCCAATCCTGCATTGGCAGAACCAATTTCAGCCTTAAATTTGCGGCCCATGGCAAGAATTTTAACAGGTATTCAAGCAACCGGTGAGCCGCATTTGGGCAACCTTTTAGGTGCCATTCTCCCCGGAATTGAACTTTCCAAAGACAAAGGCAACGAGGCCTTTTTCTTTATTGCCGACATGCATTCTCTAACCAGCATTCGCGATTCGGCTATTCTTAAACACAATACCTATTCGGTTGCGGCGGCTTGGCTTGCCTGTGGCTTTGATACCGAGAATGGCTATTTCTACCGCCAAAGCGATGTGCCTGAGGTAACAGAGCTCACTTGGTATTTGAATTGCTTCACGCCCTTTCCAATGCTCGCCAATGCGCATTCCTTTAAAGATAAGCAGAGCCGTGTGCATGAAGTGAATTCCGGCCTCTTTACCTACCCAGTCTTGATGGCTGCCGATATTTTGCTCTATGACTCGAATATTGTGCCGGTGGGCAAAGACCAAATTCAGCACATTGAAATGTGCAGGGACATTGCAGGCACCATTAATCGCATTTACGGAAACGACACCCTCGTTGTACCCGAATACAAAATGAGGGTAGATAACCTCACTGTGCCCGGCATTGACGGCGAAAAGATGAGTAAGAGCTACGGCAACGAACTCGTGGTCTTTATGGAGGAGAATGCCCTGCGAAAAAGAGTAATGAAGGTAAAGACTGATTCAACCCCGGTCGAGGAGCCTAAAGATGCAGATAGCTGCATCGTTTTTCAATTGTACTCCCTTTTGGGTAGAGCCACTGAGATTGCCGAGTTGAGAAAACTGTATGAAGGGGGAAACTTTGGCTATGGAACCGCCAAGCAAATGCTGTTTGAACTGATTCTAAAGCGTTTTGCCACCGAAAGAGAGAAATATTCTTATTACATGGCCAATAAAAATGAAATAGAAAAGCGCCTCACCGAAGGGGCTGAAAAGGCAGGCGTGATTGCTTTTGAGGTGCTTTGCAGGGTGAGAGAAAGAATTGGTTTCAAAAAATTTGCCTATTAACCCATATAAAAACTAATTTCGGCCTTATGCACATAGCCATAGCAGGCAATATCGGCGCGGGCAAAACCACCCTCACTACCCAGATCGCCAAATTTTTGAATTTTGAGCCTCATTACGAGGATAATGATTCGAATCCTTATTTGTTTGATTTCTATTCAGATATGCACCGTTGGTCATTTAACCTTCAAGTCTATTTTTTGAATGGGCGTCTGAAAAAAGTAATTGAAATCAGAAAAAAGGGAGTTGATTTTATTCAGGATCGAACCATGTATGAGGATGCACAAATCTTTGCGCCTAACCTGCATGCAATGGGCCTGATGGCCAAAC
>JAYSVQ010000476.1:0-3504 GCA_043718485.1 Bacteroidota bacterium | reverse complement strand
TGTTTCGCGCATTCGGCGACAAGTTTCAATTCCATCCAACACCGGCATCATAATATCGAGTAATACGATATCTGGCTTTTCGTTGATGAGTTGAGTTATGCCCGCCTTTCCATTTGTGGCAGAAATGACCTGAAAGTGTTCTTGTTCTAAATTATAAGCCAACATTTCTATAATATCCGGCTCGTCGTCAACTATAAGTATTTTGGTTTTTGCCATTCTCGTTTAAAAACCGAAAATGGATTGTAGTTTTTGCTCTAACGCAGGGCCTCTTAACCCTTTTCCTAAAATATTCCCCTCTTTATCCACTAAATATGTCATTGGAATTGAGGTTACGCTATAAGCTTTAGCCGATGCAGATTGCCAGCCCCCTAAGTCGCTAACATGCTTCCACGTTAAATTATCATCCTGAATGGCCTGAACCCATTTGTCCTTTTCCTTATCTAATGAAACGCCTAAAATTTCAAAACCTTTGCTGTGATATTTTTGATAGATTCTAACCACGTTTGGGTTTTCAGCGCGGCAAGGCCTGCACCAACTTGCCCAAAAGTCAATAAGAACAACCTTTCCTTTTAAACTCGATAGTGAAACCGATGGGCCCTCAGGAGATGGAAAATTTAATTCGGGCGCTTGGGCGCCAACCCCTAATTTTTGCATTTCTTTAACCTCGGCTTCGAGGTTGTAGGTAAATGCGGTAGGCTCAGGAAACTCCTTTAAATATTGACCGCCCAAATATGCGTACAATTCATTTTTGTTCTGTGCGAGTCCATTCAACAAACCGGAATACAAAACTTTTCTCATTTGACTTTTACCGGGCGTTTTATCTAAAAGGCGAGAAAAATAGGCTTTTGATGAATCCGGGTTAATTTGAGGTGCTGAACCCAATGTTGCT
The DNA here is from genome assembly GCA_043718485.1 of Bacteroidota bacterium. GTDB lineage: Bacteria > Bacteroidota > Bacteroidia > J057 > JADKCL01 > JAYSVQ01. The sequence continues at coordinate 2,615 of JAYSVQ010000476.1, read as the reverse complement.
CCATACTCAGCTGCGCGATCTACTAAATTGGGAATGTATAAATATCCCTGGTCACTCAAATCTATGTTATTGAAAAACTCAGCTGCGATGTAAAAATATTCATCTGCATATTTTTGGGTATGATGCGCTTCCGAACCATAGGGTTTTAGAAATAAGAGATTGGCTACTTTTCCAATCACCCCGCCTTTTGCGACGAAACCTTCCAAAAACTGAATTCGGGCGGTCTGAATATTATTGTATTCTTGTTGTAATTGCGTTACACCACCGGGATTCATTTGCATTGCCATTTGCAAATTATTTACTGAGGTTCTTACGGCATTCATATGCTGGGATGCGCCCGTCATTAATTCTGTCAACTCTTTATTTTGTTGAGAGTTTCCTACTTGGGCTGATCCCTGAAAATTTGTGCAATTTCCGGTAAAGGTTAAATCCTTTTCATTTGTGGCCAAAATAATTTTGGCAGCACCATTGGGCGAAACCCCAATCAGAAAAATGCCATCTGCGGGCGGACTTACCCATAAGTCAAAGGTTGATTCACTTCCGTTTTTTATAATGGGTGCGGAGGCGATTCGGGCCTGATCATTTCCAATTTGAGAAAAAACAAAAATAGAATCTGAAACACATGCTGTAAGCGTTCCTTTTATGTTAATTCCTTTACCGGTATTGGCGGCAGAGGAATTGCATGAAAGCAAGGAACTTAAGAGAAGCAAAAAGCCCGAAAAAAATGAAATCATTTTGAAATGTCTTTTATTGAAAGTCTTGATTACCATAGGGAAAAGATAAAAACTCATCCGAAGGGCAAATATAAGGAAAACTAGGTAGGCAGGGCTATTTCAGATAAAAAAGGAGCCAGAAAACCATCATTCTGCTCAAAAAACAAGGAAATTGAAAAGGAATGCAGTATTAGGAAAATTTCACTAGAATCGGGTGTTCCACTCTTTTCGTACCTTGAATTAGAAACAAGGGATTTAACTCAAAAGACAATGAAAATCGTTTTCACCCTTCTGCTTACGCTTTGCCTTTATCTATCCAACTTTTCTCAGTCTTGCAGTTCTTTGAATTTGCAACATGTAGCAGATGTTTCTGGTACATGTGGGGAAATGTTTGTGAGTGTTTTACCCGACCAATTGGGTCGAAAGTATGTGTATGTTGCGAATAAGGAAGCGGGCCTCAGCATTTATGATATGGGAACGCCTGCAACACCCAATTGGGTAGCTACGGTCCCGATTTCACAATTTGATTCTCTGCATGTCATGAACTTATGTCAATCTGGGAATTATATTTATCTGGCTCTTGGCAATCATTTTAACAGCGGACAAAATTCAGGCCTTGCGATTGTAAATGTGAGCAATCCGGTTATTCCGGTACTTAGCGATTATTGGGTTTTGAATGGTTCATCGGGGGGAGCCGGAATCGTAAAAGTTGAAGGCAATTTTGCTTATCTCGGTGCGATGGAAAATGGTTTAATCGTGTTGGAAATTTCTAACCCGGCAACCATTCAAATGCTTTCTCAATTTATGCCCGACATAAATTACCCGGTAAATAATCCCACCGCGAGTTTGTATAATGCAAGAGGACTTGAAGTGAAAAATCAAATTGTGTATTTATGCTTTGATGCCGGGGGATTAAGAATCATAAATTGTACGAATCCGGTGGCGCCGGTTGAAAATGGCAGATATGCCAATCCTGCGCTTTATCAACCCCTAAATCTGCCACGCGCCTACAACAATATTGTGGTAAATGATTCACTGGCCTATATCGCTGTTGACTATTGCGGAATGGAAATTCTAAACATTTCCGATTCACAAAATATTTCTCTGGTGGGATGGTGGAATCCCTATAATTGTCCAAACAACAATTGGTTCACAAGCCCGGTGCATGCAAATGAAATTTTATTGAATGAAAATTGCGCTCAAATCTACCTCTCTACCGGAAAAAGCGATATGGTAGTGGTTGACGTGAGCGACCCAAGCCAACCCGATTCCTGCAATTTTTATGGCGGAGTAAGCAATAATATTGGAACCTGGGGAATTGGATTGAATTCACAACACCTTTTTCTCACCTATATATGCACCTTGGGCATTCCCTTCGCCTCTAATTGGACCGGCTTAAAATTGCTGAGCTATACCGATTGCATGACTGGCTTCTCTGACTTAGATAAACCTAGAAGTTTACGGGTTTTTCCAAATCCGGTTTCTGATTATTTATTTGTGGAAGGGGAAAATCTTTCAAGCGAAGTTCAGGTCCTGAACATGCTTGGCGCACGGTTTTTACTTCCTTTTGAATCTGAGACAGCCTTTTTAAAATTGAATGTTAGCACGCTGTCTGAGGGAATTTATTTTCTGGAAAGCAAAGGTGCTTCAGCGAAAATTCAAATTTTGAGATAAGGCGATTAATTCGCCCTTCAAATTTCCGCAACCCCTCGTTTGATGAAGTCAATTTCTGAATGCAGAAAATAATTAAAGAATAAAAAGCTAGCTTCCCTCCTCAATGAGCACCTCATTCACCTGCAGAATTTGTGGCAACCAAAAAGGCAACATCCCCTGGACAGCAAGGGAAATGATGTATGGCCTGCGTGAGGAATTCCTGTATTACGAATGTGCAAATTGTCTTTG
>JAYSVQ010000475.1:0-3512 GCA_043718485.1 Bacteroidota bacterium | reverse complement strand
GTTTTATTGCCATTCACTATGCTTATCTCGATGATATTTCTGAATTGCCCGCTAGCATCGATACAACCTTGGCCGGTATGGGTGGAGGTCTTGAAGGCTTGAGCGGAAATCCCGGTTACTCCTCAACCATACATGGCGTAATTAATTTGGCCGGTGCAATTGGAGATTCTACTTGGATTAAACCCGGTGATCAACCTTGTGTAAGTTTGCACGGTTCTAATGACAATACTGTACCCTTTGGTTCTACCATGTTGGTGCTTTCGGGTGTGTGGCCTTTGCTAGAGGTCGATGGGAGTTCAAGCATTCACAATAAACTAGATGCATTAGGAATTGAGAATTGCTTTTATCCGCATTGGGGTGCCGGTCACGTGCCTTATGTCGCCAACTCAGCCTATACCGACACCACAATATGGACAATTACTGGTTTTATGACAGGCTTGGTTTGTGGAACACAACCCCAATGCTATGAATTAGTCGTGGGTACGGAAACTTCATTTGAATCCTCAATTGAAATTTGGCCCAATCCCTCAGAAAGTCAACTCAATTTGAGAATCAGTCATGATCTCGCCATTTGGAATGTGAAAATCTATGATTTGTCCGGTAAAAAATTATTTGAAAGCCCGGTTATTTCTGAAAGGGAAATCAGAATAGAACATGGCCTCTCCCCCGGAATTTATATCCTCGAATTTAACAGTGAAAATAAAAAACTGAGGAGAAGAATTTCTGTCAGGTAATCTTATTTAGTTGTGGATTGCATTTCTTCCTTTTCAATATCAAAAACTAACGTGATTCTCGTTTTCTTTTTGATATTAACTTCATTGTCAAAAATGCAGTCAATGCTGTAATCATTGTCGATGCTATGTTCTTCCCAATTGCCTTCGTAAAAAGCATAGTTTACAATTCTTATTTCGTGGTTTCCAATGGGAACACTCACCTTCATCTTATTGGGCTTGCTTTCAGCCGTTTCAGTGGATTCGCCTTTTAATTCCCCATCCACCCAAACTTTGCATTTGTTTTGGTGGTCATAACCCTCGTTAATTCCCAAAAAACTCCATTTAATTTCAAGTTTTCCGGCTTTTTGAGCTGAAATACTGAGTTGAGAAAAAGAAAATATCCCTAAAAGTAGGGCCTGAATTAGAATTTTACTTTTCATAAAAATAATGCGTGTTTGTCATCCCCGAACCAATCGGGGTAGGTGGCCCGAATTTCTGCAATAAAATTGAACCCTGAAATTTAAAAGTAAAATAAATTATGGGAACCTAAGGCCCTCAAATTGACTTACCACACGGGTCGGAATTCTAGCTTCGTAGAAAGTATTGATGGTTTTGATAAATTGGTTTGCAACGAGTGCCGCCCCTTTAGCAGTTGGGTTGAGCCCATCTAAAGAGAAAAAACCGCCGGAAACAAATGTCGAATTAAAGGAAATGCCGTCTACTATATACCCTGTGAGAAGGTCGGAATAAAAATCACCCACCTTCGCAATCGGCAAATTATACTTTTGGGCAAGGGATTGAATACTTTGATTAAACGATTCAATTCGCAAATGTATCATTTCCAATTCAGCCGAATCCAACACTACCGTATCTGGTAATGGCGTAAAAACCACCCCCCATTTTTTGCATTTAATTGAGTCTTTAGGTGTTATCAGTAAAAGCCTGTCTGTCGTTCTGCTTAGGCGATAACCGGATGCAGTTGTTACATCTTCAATTACAAAACCGTTTTTCCCTTCGTGAAACCGAATCTCATCAAAGGGAGGAAAGGAATACAACAAGTTTAATGAATCGGCCTTTACTGAATCAATCTCAAGGCCCAACGAGGGAAATGTGGTAAAAAAAGGAAGAGCATCAAGAGGCGGAATATCGGCCAAGACCCCTTTGGCTCCAGTAGAGACTAATCGAAACAACAAGGAATCTAAACTTTCATTGAAATCTGAGCCGCTCGGCGCCTCATTTGATTCCGCACCTGTTATCGCCCAATTCAATATCTCTTCCAATCCCGGCCACATCACAAAAAAAGTAGGGGAGAGGGATAGCGCATCAGAAAAAAGGGTTGAGATTCCGCTTTGGCTTGCGATTCGTGGGTAATAGGCATTTCGGCCTCCGGAACCAATCGGCAGACTAAAATTGGGGTCTGTCCAATCTTTTACATTCGAAAAAGGAATCGCGAGATTGTGCGAAAGCTCAGTTTGAAGGAGCGGATTGAGCAGCGTAGTCGCCTCTGCCATAGAATAATATTGCCGTTGAGCACCGAGTGAAACCACACCCTCGCAATCTGAAAGGTTGGCCAAAACCCCGCGACTTCGAAAAGGCAAAGCAGGGTTTCTGAAATTATCGCCTAATCCATTTCCCGATTCAACTTCCCAAGAATAAAAACTTACATTTTCGACCTCAGAAAAAGCATCCAACAACATACGGCCAACCGAGGTTTTTTGGGCTTCAAGATACAAAGCCCCATCGCGATACCCGGCCATTGTACTTCCACCAAAAATTATTGGATTTCTGAGATCAGCAAAACCTGAATCTGGCTCGGCCACTCTTATTTCAGGTGCGCATGCACTCAATCCGAGAATAAAAAAGAAATAGGAAATCCTTTTCATTCCCCGAAGTAAAAGAATTTCACCTCCACTTAAAAGAATAGGAAATAATAATTGAGATGGGAGGTTGGCATCCACCACAGCAATTGACTTTTCTTTTTAATGCCATTTTACCTTGCGTTTCGGGCAGTTTTCAGCCTTTAATGAATCGTTTATATTGAGAACCCGGGCTTTTCAACTGTAACCAAAGCCCTTTTTTGGACTTGTTGGCCAATGAAAGAAAGATGAATTTTAGCTTACAATAAACAATTGCTTTATGAAAAACCTCATTCGATTGGTCTCTTTTCTTCTCTTCATACTGGTGGTGGAATCTTCTTTCAGTCAGGTAATGACTACGCGTATTAAAGGAAAAATTACCCGTGGGGAGGTTGCTGTACCCCATGCCGTGATTCGCATTTTTTCCGGTGACCGTTTTGTAGCAATGGCACGCGCAGATGCTGAAGGAAATTACCTGATAGACAATGTTGAGGCCGGAACCTATGAGGGGGAACTCACCGACCCAGACGGACTCAAAGTTCCGATTGCTGAAATCACCGTAATTTATGGCAAAACCGAAAGAAGAAACTGGGATTTTGAAAAGTTAGATATCACCCTTGGAAAAGTAGATATTGATGGGAATCGGGTTGCACCCCCTAAACCCATGGACATTGATTACATTACTTCAGGAACAGTTATCAGCCGCGGTGAAATAGAAAACCTGCCGGTTCGTCATCCCAACCAAATCGCTGCCCTTTCACCGGGCGTTTATTCACCTGAAGATCCAAGAAAGGGATTGCAAATAAGAGGCGCAAGGCCTGGAGGAACTGCATATTATGTCGATGGCGTAAAAATGATAGGTGAAACCTCAATGTCCAATTTTTGCATTGCAGAGGTTCAGGTATTGACAGGCGGAATACCTGCTGAGTTTGGCGATTTTAGT
>JAYSVQ010000474.1:0-3515 GCA_043718485.1 Bacteroidota bacterium | reverse complement strand
AAATCGGGACTAAAGCCAAGTTTTTTCAACATCAGATTTACCAAATCCTGATTAACGGGATTGTCTTCAGCCACCAAAATAGAAAGGGGATACTTTTTAGCTAGATTAACATCTACGGTTGAGGTTTTTGAGCCAAAGGTCAAGCCTTTTTCGCCACTTAAAATCGTAACCAAAGATTCGGTTATATGTAAATGCCTTACCGGTTTGGGTAAAAGATAAAAACGAGTTTCAAGTTCTTTTCTTTCCTCATGCGGTAAATACTCTGGCGTCATTAAAATGATTGGCAAATCAGGGTTTTTGAAAATTCGGCGAAGGTTAGAGCCCAATTCAGCCCCTCTTGTTTCACCGAATTGAAAATCCAATAAACAGAAATCTATTTTTTCACCCTTGTTAGCTACTTCCAATAGTTTTGCAGGCGTACCTGCTTCAATCACCTTCATTTCTAATTCCGCGCAAATTCTGGAGAGAATTTCGAGACCATCAGGGTAGTGATCAGAAATGAGAATGGTTTTATTTTTAAGGATTGAATAATCAGGTCGAGAAATTCCCGCAGGTTTTTCAGAGACTTGCGTGTTAATGGTAAAACAGAAATTTGAGCCTTTTCCAACTTCGCTCAACGCCCAAATTTTTCCCTTCATCATTTCAGACAACTTCATGCAAATCGCCAAACCTAAGCCGGTTCCACCAAATTTACGAGTGGTCGAAACTTCAGCTTGGCTGTACATGCTGAAAAGGCGATTGAGATTTTCTTTTGAAATGCCGATTCCCGTATCTTTTACAGAAAACTGCAATTGAAAAGAAGTTGATGTTTTTTCGGCAACAGAAACTTGTATTTTGATTTCGCCCCGATCTGTGAATTTAATTGAGTTGCCAATTAGGTTTACTAATATTTGGCGAATTCGAACCATGTCGCCGAGAATAAATCGAGGCACGTCGGGTTCAATTTCATAAAGCAATTCCAACCTTTTTTCTGAGGCCCTAGAAGCTAAAATAGTAATGGAATCGTCAAGACATTGGTCGAGGTCCATCGGCATGAGGTCGAGGTCTAATTTCCCGGATTCAATTTTTGAGAAATCGAGAATGTCGTTAATCACGACCATCATATTTTCGCCTGATGTGCGAATGGTTTCTAAGAATCTTCTTTGCTCTTGATTCAAATGCGTTTCAGAAAGAAGGGCTGTCATTCCGATTACCCCATTCATAGGCGTGCGAATCTCGTGACTCATCATGGCCAAAAATTCAGATTTTGCCTGTGTGGCATCTTCAACTCTTTGTTTTTGTTCCAGAATGATCAGATTGGCTTTTTCTACTTTTTCTTTTTCTTCTCGTAACTGGTGAACCCTTAACTCTATTTGTTCTTCAAGTTTTTTCTTGGCATTAACTAAGCGGGCCGTTCGAAAGCGAATCGTAAAAAGGATTAAAAACAAACCTGAAAAGGATACGAGAAAATAAAACCAAATACTCCTCCAATACGGAGTTTTAATTCGAAAATGAACGGGTGCTTCGGCTTCAGCCCAATAACCGTCTGAATTGCTGGCTCTAACTCTAAAGGTAAATTTACCGGGCGGCAGGTTTGAAATAACGGCAGTGGAGGAGGAGGAAGGCGCAGACCAATCCTCATCCAAGCCCTCGATTTTGTAAGAATACCGAACCTCGCTTTGGCGACGCATATCGATTCCCACAAATTTGAAAGCGAAATAATTGTAGTTGGGTGGTAATTCAGTCTCTAAGGGAATGCCAAACCAAGCGCTTTTTCCGGTTGAGAAATTTTCAACGGGCTTGTCGCCACGAGACAAGGCAAATCTTGTGATATGACAAATGGGCTTATCTACAATAGGATAATCTTCTTCAGGGTTGAACTTGCAAAGGCCGCGTAAAGTGCCAAACCAAATCGTGCCTCCTTTCTCATAGACCACTGCCTTTGGCCCGACCTCCATTCCCAAAAAGCCTTCTTCATATCCAAAATGTTGAATGGATTTGATGTTTGATTCGTTGTCAACGCGTATTCTATCTAAACCTTTTTCTGAACCTATCCAGACTTTTCCATCCAAATCAAAAGAGATAAAGGAGGCTAAGTTTGATTTTAATCCCTGATTTTGGTTAAGGGTTTTGAGTCCGGTTTTATCTAGAATTAAAATGCCTTCTCCATCGGTGCCTATCCATAATTTTCCTGAATGGTCAGTTTCCACACAAAGAATGCGTTCTGCTTTCTTTAAAATATCAATGTCCGGTCGGAGAAAATCATCTCTTTGGTCAGACCACCAAACCAAACCATCAGATTTGCTGCCGGCCCAAATTTTGCCATCGGGGGTTTCTGTGATGGATAATATTTCGGATTCAGGAATTCCATTTTCGCGATTAAAAATGCGGGTTTCTGCTCCCTCTATTTTCATGATTTGTTCATTTCCCCCGACCCAAATTCGACCCTTACTATCTTCAAAAATAGAATAAACGGTGGGCCTTGAAATTGAAAAGCCAGGTTGATGAAGAACAAATCTGTCGTTCTGGAATGTTTTTAATCCTTCAAAATCGCCCAGGTAAACCTTGTCGTTTCGACTCACCAATATCGCATTGCCCGTTCCGATGTGTGAGGACGATGTGAAATTTTTTCCATCATATTTATAGGTACCTGAGCCTGAACTTAACCATAGATTACCCTTGGTGTCTTTTGCAATTCCTGTAACGGGGATTCCTTTTAGGCCATCAAATTCACCGAAAAGGGTGAAAAGGCCGCCATTAAATCTGCAAAGGCCGCCCCCTTCGGTTCCAAACCAAATGGTATTGAATCTTCCGGCATAAATAGTATTGATAAAGTCACTCGCCAGGCCATTCGCCTTTCGAAAATGGTCAGCCCCTTTTTCACCAATTCGAAATGCACCCTGACCCGAAGTCCCTACCCAAATAAAACCATTATGGTCATCTTTTAAAGTTGAAACGATGGGTTCATTGAATGAAGGGGAGAGTAAATATGGAATGAATTTTCCATCTTGGTAATAACAAAGGCCGGCATCGGTGCCTACCCAAATTTTGCCCTTTGGCCCCACCACCATTGAATTAATAAAGGCGCTAGGGAGGCCTTCTTTTATACCAAAAGGTTGAAATTGCTGGCCATCAAAAATATTTATTCCCCCGCCTTTAGTTCCGACCCACATGCGACCATCTGGCGCTTGCAGAATGCAACTGACATCGTTGTGGCTTAAGCCTTGGATGGTTGAATATTTTACCGATTCTGTGCCTTTAATCTTTGAAATTCCGCCCCCTTTTGAACCAAACCAAATATTGCCATCACGGTCTTCAAATATGCAGGAAATGGTGCGGGAGGGCATTCCATTTCTGCGTGAATAGGCTTCAAAAGTTTTCCCGTCATACCGAGTAGCTCCGCGACCTTCGGTTCCAATCCAAAGGTTTCCGGTTTTGTCTTGAAGCAGAGCCGTTATTCGGTTTCCTGAAATTCCATCTTCCTGCCGAATGACTTCAAACTCGTTTCCATCAAACCGGTTCAATCCACCTCCTTC
>JAYSVQ010000473.1:0-3516 GCA_043718485.1 Bacteroidota bacterium | reverse complement strand
AGGGCCATGATTTCAAATCCCATTTCCTCTTTCAGTAATCCTGTAACGATAGGATAGGAAAGTGTGGATGCTCTATTTTTTGTACTATCTAAATTCGGAATATAAAGATGCGCAATCATAATAGAAGGCACTCCATTTGAAATCATGGCCCTGAATGGTAGCAATTCAATGCTATCTAATCTTGAACGCAAATAAGGAATAACAGGTAAATCTAAATGTGAATCCGTGTCGGTATCGCCATGCCCGGGAAAATGCTTTGCACAAGCGATCACCCCATTGCTTTTCATTCCATTGCTCATGGCGATTCCCTTTTTTGCAACTAATTCAGGTTGCTCTCCAAATGAACGATCATTGATGACCGGATTTCTTGCATTATTATTTACATCTACCACAGGTGAAAAGTTCATTTGCACCCCTACCCTTTTGCACTGCCTCGCCATTTCAGCGCCTGTAACAAACAATAATGAATCATCGAGTATGGCGCCTAAGGTCATGTTTTTGGGGAAACCCTTAACCGAATCAAGCCGCATGTTCAAACCCCATTCAGAATCTTGAGCCATTAACAGTGGAATTCTGGGTTTGCCTTGTAATCGGTTTACCAAATCTGCTTGTCGTGCCGGCCCGCCCTGCATAAAAATGAGGCCGCCAATATTTTGTTCAGTAATAAGTTTTTCAATCTCCCTTATGTGCGTCTCATCCTTATTTGAGTACGCTGCGACCATAAAAAGTTGGCCAATTTTTTCGGTTAACTTCATTTGGTCCAGGGTGGTTTTTGCCCATTTTCCCTCAACCCCATCAAAAGGCTTCATGGGCGGATTTGGGCTGCCAGATAAAAACGGACTTACAACCGCCATAAATAAGCCGGGCAACAGAAACCAAACCACTACAAGTCCCAATCGCTTCATTTTCCGTAGAATACGCATTTTGTAAAATTACCCTCTGGCTATTCGATTGTCAGCGCCACTGTACACAAGATGCGTTCACAATAATATACGAAAAAAGGGTAAAAATCTTGCAGTGTTTCAATGATTTTGCATTCTCAGGTTAAAGACTTGCAAATTTGTAAGGTGAATCGGGCCCCACTTATATTTCTCATTTTGATGGTTTTGGCCTGCAACAGCCCAAAGCACAAACTTATTGTGGGCCGGTGGCATATTGCTCAGGTAGATGGGTATCAACTTCAATCTCACGAGGAGACTATTATCGAGTTTAGAAATAATGGAGATTATGTTCGCACCCAGCCTGGAAAAAGTCTAAAAGCAAAATGGAAAATGGAGGAGGAAGAAACTTCCGAGAAAGGAAAAATCTTTGTTTATATCGAACGCCAGGGGAAAGATAATCTGGATGTCCTCCAAATCAGTAAAATAGATGAAGACAGTATGACGGTAGTTGAAATGAGCCGTCAGGAAATGGTGCTTCGTTTTTATAGGATGAAGGATTGATGAATTTCTAAAAAAGAAAATCAAGGCTTGCCCAAAAAGGAAATTGTGTAAATTAAAAAAACCGAGGTTTCCCTCGGTTTTCTTTTTCTATGCTATTTAGGTTAAGCCAAATTGAGTGCTACCAAATCCACACCGGCGACTTTGGATACACCTTCTTCTTCCATGGTAACCCCATACATAATGTTTGTCGCAGACATCGTGCGCTTGTTATGGGTTACAATAATGAATTGAGATTCGCCGGAGAACTCTGTAACAATGTTGTTGAATTTATCAATGTTAGCATCATCTAAAGGCGCGTCAACCTCATCGAATATACAAAAGGGAGCCGGTTTCAACAGGTAAATGGAGAAAAGCAGGGAAATGGCCGTCAATGTTTTCTCGCCGCCTGAAAGTTGGTTTATGGTCAAGGGTCGTTTCCCTTTTGGCTTGGCGATAATGTCAATATCTGAGTCGAGCGGATTGTCTGGGCTTGCAAGCGTGAGGTCACAAGTATCGCCTTCGTTGAACAGCGTTTGGAATACCCGTTTAAAATTGTCGCGAATAATATTGAACGACTCCATAAATTTTTGCGTCGCTGTGGTATCAATCTCTTCAATAGTTTGCAAAAGAGAAGCCTTTGCTTCTAACAAATCTTGCTTTTGGCCATTGATAAAGTCGAATCGTTCTTTCATTTCGTTGAAAGCTTCAACTGCCATTGGGTTTACCTCTCCATAATTCTGAATGCGCTGACGCAACTTCATCATATCGCTTTCTGTTTCCTCTGGCTTTACAGCATCAGGCCCATTTTCACCAAACAGCTCAATTGGGTCGAGTTGAGAAATATCAACTGAGAATTCAACCTGCATCCGCTCTTTGAGGGAATTCAGATTCAATTTTACTTCGGTTACTTTATCACGCAGTTGACTTTTTTGTTCCTCGAGCTGGTCTTTGTTTTTGCGGGCCATTCGAAGGGCGTCCTCAACTGACTGAACATCGATTTTTATTTCTGCTGCTTTCTCTTCTAAACCATTGACTGTGTTTTCTTTCTCCTTCTTTTCATTGTAAAGCCCAACGATTTCCTCGTCATTTTGCATGTTGTTTTGAACCAGCGTGTGGATTTCTAACCGAGTGGCTTCCAATTCCTGATTCAGCTTTACTGCATTTTCATTTAACCGGCGAGTTTCAGCTTCGTGAAAATGGCAATCTTTCAAAATGCTCTCCACAAGATTGCGCAATTGAATAAAGGAGATGTTGGTGTCATTGAACCCAAGGGTTTGCAAATTCACCTCATGTGTTGTGCTCTCGAGCAAGCGTTGACTTTCATCATGCTTCGCTGCTAATTCCTTAAAAACCCGTTCAAGCTCAACAACCTCGGGGTCAATATTTATGGTTTTTTCCCTCAGTTCCTCAATTTGCAGAATCACCAAATCACTTCGTTCACCTGCTTTGGTAATAAATTCTTTATACTCTTGCTCCCTTGCCGTGAGCGCAGAATAGCTTTGCTTTTTCTGGTGGAGCAGATTCTGCTCCATATCCAAATCACGTGAGAAATTCTGCAGGCGCAATTGCTCGAAAGACTTTTCAAGTTTTTCCAAATTCACCCGTTGCTCATTTAACTCACCCTCATACTTTCTGATTTCAATATCCAGCTTCTCCAGATTCTTTGCGCGCCCTAAACGTTTGCCTTGAAACAAACCGATGGATCCACCACCCAAAGAATACTTGCGACGAAGCAGGGTTCCTGAGCGGGAAATTAAAATCATGTCTTCAGGAATAGAATCAGGCATCTGAGATTCATCGGTTACCAAATAAACCCGATCGAGCAGAAATTCGGCTAGCTTTTTATAATTCTCACCAAATTCTACCAATTCAATTGCAGGCGTCGCATATTCTAAACTGTGCTTAGGTCTGGTTTGATACTTCCTAATTTCATCCAACACAAAAAAGTTGGCACGACCCTTTGTTGCTTGATTCAACAATTGAACGGCTGCGAGCGCGTCTGAAAGCGATTCAACAATATAATAAGACAAATAAGGTTCAAGCAAATTTTCAATTGCGACCTTATAATCTTCAGGCGCATTAAAAACATCAGATA
>JAYSVQ010000472.1:0-3520 GCA_043718485.1 Bacteroidota bacterium | reverse complement strand
CGACTCTGAAATTAATGAGGTGAGCGAAACCGTTTCTAACATTTTGAAAAAAGAATGGCCATAATAAGCAATTCTATATCAGAGGCGGCAGCGCTTTTGAAGCAAGGAAAATTAGTGGCCATTCCAACAGAAACGGTGTATGGTCTTGCAGGAAATGCCTTTGATTCACAAGCCGTGCTTGAAATCTTTTGCGTAAAAAAACGCCCTCATTTTAATCCTTTGATTGTTCATACACATAATTTGGAGGCCGTAAAATCCTTTGTTCTAGATATACCCAGCCCTTTAAAAAAGCTCGCAGAAAATTTTTGGCCCGGCCCATTGACGCTATTGTTGCTAAGAGACGGCGCTAAAATTCATGATTTGGTAACCGCAGGGAATGACCAAGTTGCGGTTCGGGTACCGAATCATTCTGTTTGTTTGGAATTGCTAAGGTCACTTGATTTTCCACTCGCTGCGCCGAGCGCAAATCCTTTCGGGTATATTAGTCCGACAAGTGCAAAACATGTTCAGGATCAATTGGGGGACGCTATTCCCATGATTTTGGAGGGAGGTTCTTCGCAAGTGGGCGTAGAGTCAACCATCGTTGGCATGGGTGAAAATGAAAAAGTGCAAATTTTTAGGTATGGTGGAATTGGAGCAGAAGATTTGAAGGCGGTACTTTCATACATGCCCGAGGTTCATTCTCAAAAAGGAAAAACCCTTGCGCCCGGCATGTTAAAAAGTCATTATGCCCCAGCAAAGAAGTTGGTGTTTGGTGATGCAAAAAGCCTGATAGAAATTTTTAAAGGCAAGAAAATGGCCATCCTTTGTTTTACAGCAAAGCATGAAGGAGTTGAAGACAATAACCAATTGGTTTTATCTCCATCGGGAAGTTTAGAACAAGCTGCTCAGCATTTGTTTTCCCATTTAAGAATATTAGATGATTTAACTGTCGAAATAATTATTGCTGAAAAAGTGCCTGACGTTGGATTGGGCAAAGCCATAAATGACCGGCTCAGGCGGGCTGCCGCTGAAAGATAAATTTTAAGAATCCAATGTTTTGTGGGTTCCATCACAAAAGGGTTTTGTGCCAGAATGTTTGCAACCACAGAGGTAAAAGGTTTTCTTCTCTTCGATTACAAATTTTTCGGGATTAAAGCCTGTGCCTTTGTGAGAGCCATCGCAAAAAGGTTGCTTTTTACTTTGCCCGCAAGCACACCAAAAATAAGTTCCAGGGTTCAATTCTGTTGCAAAGGGGCCTTTTTGTGCAATGTGGGGCGCATTTTTTTCTTCCATGATTTCGTTTTTTCATTAACCACTGATTGTGCAATTTTGTTTAATGAATTTTCCCTTTTTCAAATATCATGGCACCGGAAACGATTTTATTATCATTGACAATCGCAAGGGATTATTTTCGGGTATTGAAGAATCTCAAGTCGCAGAAATGTGTCATCGCCGATTTGGAGTGGGAGCGGATGGTTTAATTCTTCTTTCCCCTTCCCCCACCGATGCATTTTTTATGGATTATTTTAATTCAGACGGAAAGCGAAGCAGCATGTGTGGTAACGGAGGCCGTTGCATTGTGAAATTTGCCGAGAAGTTGGGGATGTTTTCGAGTAAGGTTTCTTTCTCAGCCATAGATGGGATTCATGAGGCGATACTTACGGATGCGGGGGTGAAGCTAAAAATGAATATGCCCTCTGGTTTTCAACTCATTGATGCGCAAAGCAGTTTCATAGATACTGGTTCGCCGCACTATGTTACTTTTTTGCAGGATGGTTTAGGTACCTTTGATGTTAAAAAGGAGGGTGCAAAAATTCGATATTCATTACCCTGGAATGAAAAGGGAACGAATGTAAATTTTGTAGAAGTATTGTCAGACAATGCCCTTTCTGTTCGCACCTATGAAAGAGGGGTAGAAGATGAAACCTGGAGTTGTGGAACGGGAGTAACAGCAGTGGCAGAAATTTGGTCTCGTTTGCACCCTGAAGCTAAACAGCCCATTACCCTTCACACACCCGGAGGAAAATTATGGGTGCACACCGAAAAGGAAAAAGAGCCTTGGCTCGAAGGTCCCGCTGTTTTTGTTTTTGAGGGAGAATGGTGCCGCTAATTTTTTTCTTTTCGGAATGCGATATGCTTGGAATTAAAAACTTCGAAGACGAATCGGGCAATGCAAAACCGGATGTAGGAAGTTGAAAAGGAAGAAAGCCATTCTACCGAATATTCTACTGCCCTTCAGGCCAAAAAGGGCGTATCCATCCTGATTTCTGCTTTTATTCCATTTATTTTATTGTAAATTCGCTCCTTTCCAAAACGGTAAACAAGGAAGAAAGGGTTTAGAATGGGCAATATGACAATTCACAAAAAGGTAGAAACAGAGGAAGGTGCTTTTCCAAAGCTGGCTCGGAAAAACGAGGAGGCCATGTTGGGCGGTGGAAAGGATAAAATTGATGCCCAACACAAAAAAGGAAAACTCACCGCAAGAGAAAGAATCGAATTGTTGTTGGACAAGGGAAGTTTTGAAGAAATCGGACGATTTGTTACCCACCGTTCCTCAGAGTTTGGTTTAGAAAAGCAAAGAATATTAGGGGATGGGGTTGTTACAGGATATGGTAAAATACAGGGACGGTTGGTCTATATTTTTAGTCAGGACTTTACTGTATTTGGCGGTTCACTAAGCGAAACCTATGCAGAAAAAATTTGCAAGGTAATGGATCTCGCCATGAAAAATGGTGCACCCATAATTGGCTTGAATGATTCAGGCGGCGCCCGCATTCAAGAAGGTGTAGTTTCACTGGGAGGATATGCAGATATATTTTTTAGAAATACGATGGCATCGGGGGTAATTCCTCAGCTATCCGCGATTCTTGGGCCATGTGCAGGAGGGGCTGTTTATTCGCCTGCGATTACAGACTTCACCTTTATGGTTGAGGGCCAATCCTACATGTTCGTTACGGGCCCCAACGTGGTCAAGACCGTTACGCATGAAGATGTAACCTTCGAAGAATTGGGAGGTGCATCCACGCACAGCACGAAAAGTGGAGTTACCCATTTTACGGCGAGCAACGAGGTGGAAAGTTTGGAACAAATCAAAAGACTGCTTTCTTACATTCCACAAAATTGTGAAGACGATGCGCCCCGATACAAAACAGAAGAAAAGGAAATGGAGCAGCCGGATTTGGACACTATTATTCCCAGTAATCCAAATCAGCCCTATGATATGAAAGAGGTGATTACCAGGGTTACCGACAAGGATTCTTTTTTTGAAGTACATCCCGATTGGGCAGAAAATTTAATCGTAGGTTTTGCTTTTTTGGGTGGCCGGAGTATTGGAATTGTTGCAAACCAACCTGCTTCACTTGCAGGAGTATTGGATATTAATTCAAGCCGAAAAGGCGCGCGATTTGTGCGTTTCTGCGATTCATTTAATATTCCTCTTTTGGTTTTTGAAGATGTTCCCGGGTTTTTGCCCGGTACAGATCAGGAATGGAATGGCATCATCACCAATGGGGCAAAATTATTGTATGCATTTTGTGAA
>JAYSVQ010000471.1:0-3522 GCA_043718485.1 Bacteroidota bacterium | reverse complement strand
ACGAAGCATGGTATGAAGGTTATGACCTCGGCAAAAAAATGGAAATCGTAATCGACGAACTCAACTTTAGAGACAATCCCGAACATCTTGGCATCATCGTAAACCGGGTGAAAGCTGAGTTATTTGGCCTTTTTAAATAGCCGTTTATTTGCTATTGAATTAGGCTTCAGCCCTAAAAGCTAAAGGCAAAGCCTTTGGCATAATCAACCGGAATTCTTTTTGTCAGTCCTGCGGCTCTTGCACGTAAAATACCTTTTACCCTGAATTCTGTTTTGGAGTCTCCTTTCAATAAACCTGAAAGGATTTCCTTAAATCCACCTATTAATTCTGTTAGGTCTGCATGAACCGTAAATTGAATCGTGCCCGAGTTTCTAACAGGCAACACTTGTTTGATTGGATGCTGGGCTTTCCCCACAACTCTGTTGTTCATGATTAGATCCAAATCCATATCTAATAATGTGAGTCGATATACATTGGGATTATGAATTTCTAATCCGAAGTCAAAAGAAAAGGTGGAACTGCCTTGTTTTTGAAAGCCAATCTTATTCAAGTTCTGAACTTGGGGTACCTTAAATGCCTGCAAGCGAATAAAGAAATAAGGACCAAGAAAATGAGCAAGCTGCGCATTCTCAATTATTTTTTGGTGAGTTGAATATAGACAGGCAGGTGATCAGAAAACCCATCCGCAAACCATTTTGGGCCTGCAAAGGTGCGCTTGAGCGAGCCTTTGCTTGTACCCTCTTGCAAAATCAAGAAATCAGGCTTATAAATGCTGGCAGAGTTTTCGGTATAATTAAGTCCGCTTACATTTCTCAGACCCTTACTAATGATGATTTGGTCAAATAGATTCCATTGGCCTTTGTAGTTTAGAGTTCCATTAGATTCCTTTTTGTGCAGAGAAGCCAATGCATTAAACAATTCAGGTGGGTATTTGGCATTGCCTTCTTTAGCGCCCAAAACTTTTTTTACACTGTTGTTATTAGGGTCATCATTTAAATCACCCATGAGAATAATTTTTGCGTTCCCATTTACTCTGAGAATGGAGTCTATCATGGTTCGGGCCACTCTTGCGGCTTGCTCGCGAAAGGGTTCTGATTTTTCCTCGCCACCTCTGCGAGATGGCCAATGGTTGACGAATATATGCAGACTATCTTTCTTGCCAGATTTTCCTACCACATACAAAATGTCTCGGGTTTTATCTTTTTCTGATTTTAGGTTTACTGTAACCGGCCTTGAAAATAAGGGCTTAAAAGCCGAAGGTTTATAGAACATGGCAACATCAATTCCCCGCTCATCGGGGCTATCGTAATGCACGATTTCGTATTTATAATTTTTAATTTTCGGGTGCTTTGCAAGGTCTTGCAATACCCTCAGGTTTTCAACCTCAGCTAAGCCCAAGATTTCAGGTCCATCGGCGTCGCCGATTTGAGCGATGGCCTTGGCCATATTGTCTAATTTTATATTATACCGATGCGCATTCCATTCATTTTTTCCTGAAGGCAAGAACTCTGCATCGTCAATCTTCGGGTCGTCAAGGGTGTCGAAGAGGTTCTCGATATTATAAAAGGCAACCGTTATTGCATCTTTTGGTTTTTGACCAAACAATTGCGTAGCCAAGGTGCAGGAAAAAAGGAAAAGAATGAGGACTTTTTGCATGCGGCTAAATTAATAAGATAAACGACCAATTCTCGCCACCATCTTTTCACAATTCAGGATAAAAGGCTATTTCCTTAAGGTTTTGGCATAAAACACGAGGTCTTCAACCTCTTTATGACTCAGATTCGGAAATGCAGCCATGAGGCCTTTACCCTGTCGGATCAGACTTTTCATATCTGCATCAGCCATGGTAGATGCACCTAAATCCTTTGCACCGCCCACCCCCAATTTACCATCGGCACCATGACATTGTAAACACAGAACCGTATAAAGTTTTTGTCCCTGAATATCGCTTGGTAAAGTTTTACTTTTCCTTGCATCTTCTATTTTGTTTTTCTGCGACTGAAAAGTGAGGCTTCGGGTTTCAGCAACGCCAAAAATGTAAATTAAAATAAGGGATGAAAGCAAAAGCAGCATCCCATTCTTTTGGTTCATTCCTACAATTGACACACCAATAGAAACAAAAAGCAAGCCTACCTTTACCCACAACCAGACCTCTTCTTTTGCTGAAGATTGGGTAAAAAGAAATATTCCGGTTACCAACATCAACACCTCAGTTATGCGCTTAGGCATCATCGTCAGTTTGTTTACCTTCTCAAAAAAATCTAACCTGCCCATTAACAATGAAATAGCGAGCAAGAGCCCAATGATCAGGTATATCGTAACAACGAGCGTATGAGTATGTAAAATTCCGGTCAGCATTGCGATTTGTTTAATGACTTTTTAGGAAAAATAAAGAGAACAGGTTTTGAAAAGGAATTGTCTGAATCAATTATTTGAAAGGTATTGAGATTTAGCATATACACCAGCAACAAGGGTTTGAAATTCCTTTCCTAATAAAGGAGTGTTTTTGCTTTTAGATTTAATATTTCTTTCGGTAAACGTCCAAGGTGATTTCAAATGAAAATGGGTGATCTCGGCAGCACAATTCTCTACAATGGAAACGGGCTCAAGGCCAAATATTCTGCGGGGATTGGCAGTAAAACAAGCCAAAACATCGGCAATGGCCATTCCCTGTTCCTCAATGAGCACTGAAAGTGCCAGGGGAACGCAGGTTTCCAAGCCCAGCATGCCGGGTGTAGCGGCATAAAAATCGGTGAGCTTATCTTCAATCGCCTGTGGATTATGGCCGGAAGCTATGATTTCAATTTGGCCCTCAGCAACTGCTTTTCTCAGCGCTTTCATATCTTCTTTGGTGCGAATAGGTGGCTGTGTTTTCCAATTGGGGTCAAAGCCTAACAAGACCTCATCGTGAAAAGCTAAGTTGGCGGCTAATGTGGATGCACTTAAATCCGGAAATTTCTTCATCCCTCTTTTAATTAATTCGATTGAGCCCGCAGAGGTAAGGGGGCCTAACAACATTCTGCCTTCAAAATACTCCAAGAGTTTCAAATCCCGCGCGACCATAATCTCTTCGGCCATAGCAGGAATGCCCTTCATCCCCATGCGCAGAGAAACTTCACTTTCTGCAATCTGTGCATGTGCTGCCACACTTTCATCAGATGGATAGTGGGCTACCAAGCCATTAAAAGGTTTTAGATATTGAAGTGCCCGCAAAAGTGAACCTGCATCTTGAATGGAATGCAACCCATCACTAAATGCCAGGGCACCTGCGTTGTGCATGTCAAATAACTCTGCCATTTCCTTGCCTTCACGCCGTTCAGACAGGCAAGCCATCACATTTAAATGAATAGGAAGGTAGGCCGATCGGCTATAAAAAGAGGAAATACCGTCACGAGAATCGAGGGCGGGTTTGGAATCGGGCAAGCAAATAAGGCGGGTAAATCCACCGGCACGACCGGCAGCCGAAAGGGATTTGAGGTCTTCTTTCCACTCCTCACCCGGGTCGGTTAGGTGCACCCATGA
>JAYSVQ010000048.1:0-2697 GCA_043718485.1 Bacteroidota bacterium | reverse complement strand
CAGGCATTACGCAACTGCATGCTTTTCATCTTGAGCCGGAGGTGTTTGACTTTTCTTTTTTGGAAAAACTTGTGATGAATGAAATTGAATCTCAATCCATTCCCATTCACATAAAATTAGATACCGGAATGCATCGTCTTGGATTTTTAGGGGGTGATATTGAGCGCTTGTGTGAATTTCTTCGTGTGCATCCTCAGTTAAAAGTTAAATCCGTTTTTTCTCATTTAGTGGCATCCGAAGATGCCAATCAAGATGAATTGACACATTCCCAAGTTGCCTTATTCCTTTCACATTTTGCGAGAATCAAAACGGCAAGCGGGCAACATTCGATTCCTCATATTCTGAATTCGGCAGGAATATGGCGTTTTCCGGAATATCATTTCGAAATGGTGCGACCGGGTATTAGTCTGTATGGGGTAAACCCGGCGCCCGGAGTAAAGCATAATTTAAAAGAAGTCGGCTCGCTCATTACCCATATTTCGCAGATAAAAGAATATGAGAGGGGCACAGGAATCGGGTATGGCCATAGCGAAATAACCAAAAGAAAAAGCCGGGTAGCTACCTTGCCCATTGGGTATGCAGATGGCATTCCGCGTAGTTTGGGAAATGGAAACATTCAATTTTTAGTGAATGGAAAATTTGCGCCTACCCTGGGTCGCATTTGTATGGATATGCTGATGTTGGATGTAACCGACATTCATGACGCCAAAGCCGGCGATGAAGTCGTGTTATTTGGCGAGCAGAAAGATGCATTTCAATCCGTTTGTAAAATTGCAGAAGCATCGGGAACCATTCCATATGAGATTTTGGCAGGCATCAGCCAACGCGTTCGTCGTGTGTTTGTGAAGGAATAGGGGGCTAATACATTCTGGGGTCCGGTGATTAGGAAAATCCCTAAGTGCCAAAAGTGGCTCTATTCAATCCAGTCAAACAAATATTCATTTTTAAATTCGATTTTAAATGAATTTAAAAAATCGATATATTCTTCTTTAAATGTCAGCTTGCGGTGATGTTCTTTTTGGTTTAAAATGTAATTCACCACTTGTTGCATTTGAGAATAATTATAAGAAAAAGCGCCATATCCTTCCTGCCATTGAAAGGCAAATTTCGAAAAATTGTTAGTTTTAATAAACTCATTCGATGCTTTCTTGATTTCGCGTACAAGATCTGAAATACAACAAGTTGGTTTCATGCCGAAAAAAATATGAATGTGATCGGGCATGCCATTAATAGCCAATACCTTTTGCCCCTTATTTTGAATAATTCCAGTAATATACTTAAAAAGGTTTTCCTCCCATGAAGGATGAATTAAATTGTCCCTTCCTTTGACTGCAAAAACAATTTGAATAAAAATTTGGGAATAGGTTCCTGGCATAAAGTTACCAAAAGGTGTTTGATAGATTCATTTTAAAGGTAATAATTTTCCTTTTAAATGTCGATATTTTTTCAGAAGGCGACCTGCTTTTTTTAGGGACCAATTAACATGCGACCCTTTCAGGGTCGAAAGCCAGCACGATAAATTGAGGCAAATAACATCCAACCCTTTCAGGGTTGAAAAGCCGGAGTGGAAAAAAGACGCAAGTAAAACTTCGACAATTTATTACCCAGAAATCAATATTTAACGCAACGCGCCAATCCCGAAAAGATTGAAAGTTATTAGCGCAACGCGCCAATCCCGAAGGGATTGAAAGTTATTAGCGCAACGCGCCAATCCCGAAAAGATTGAATGTTATTAGAATTAAAGGACCATCCTTTCCCGACCCCGAAGGCGGTCGCACCCTCAAATAGCACCTTTTCAGGCCATAAACCCAGATTTGAGGCTTCCAAGTTCAAATGATGTAATTTCGCCCCGTCATGTCGGGAATTGTAGCAATCACAGGAAGGCCAAACGTAGGCAAATCCACACTTTTTAATCGTCTTATTGGTAGCAAAGAAGCCATTGTTCACGACACTTCGGGTGTGACCCGTGACCGACACTACGGTTTATGTGAATGGCAAGGAAGGGAATTTACTGTAATTGATACAGGGGGTTATGTTACCGGCTCAGATGATCCTTTTGAAAAAGCGATTCGCGACCAAGTTCATATTGCACTCGAAGAAGCCGATGTAGTTTTGTTTGTGACAGATGCAAAAGAAGGACTACATCCCCTCGATCAAGAATTCGCGCAACTGCTCAGAAAGAAACCGCAACACGTGATTTTGGTTGCAAATAAAATTGACATTCCTGGCGATTATATTCACGCCGCAGAGTTTTATGAACTTTCTCTTGGGGAGCCCTTTTCGGTTTCTTCTGAAAATGGTTCCGGCACCGGAGATTTGTTAGACCAAATTGTTGAATTATTGCCTCAGGAAAAGACGGAGGCCTTAGATGAAAACATTCCCAAGTTTGCCATAGTGGGTCGCCCCAATGCGGGCAAGTCAAGTTTGATAAATGCCATTACAGGAAAAGAGAATCATATCGTAACGCCAATCGCCGGAACGACGAGAGATACTATCCATACCCGTTTCAAAGCATTTGATATGGATATGTATCTGCTGGACACAGCAGGTTTGCGTAAAAGAAATAAGGTGCTTGAGAATGTGGAATTTTACTCGACATTACGGGCCCTCAAAGCGATTCAGGAATGTAATGTTGCCTTGCTGGTGATTGACGCTGAGCGCGGAATGGAGGCCCAAGATTTGCATATTCTTTTGCAA
>JAYSVQ010000470.1:0-10938 GCA_043718485.1 Bacteroidota bacterium | reverse complement strand
ACAAAAGACCACTTTGTTTATCATGGTAAATCGTAGTTGAATTCAATCCCGACATTCCCTCAACAGGGGTATAGGTTTTCTTTCTTCCTGTGCTGATTTCATGAGAGAAAAATCCGCCCGTCGTTAAGCAAAAAACAGTTCCTTCTTTTTCTTCAATCCCCAATGGAAAATTGAAGGAAGTATAGGACTTCCATGTGCCCACCGGTC
This sequence comes from Bacteroidota bacterium, assembly GCA_043718485.1. Taxonomy (GTDB): domain Bacteria; phylum Bacteroidota; class Bacteroidia; order J057; family JADKCL01; genus JAYSVQ01. The sequence goes on along the minus strand of JAYSVQ010000470.1, from coordinate 10,731 downwards.
TTTGCTGGGCCTTAGCAAGCAGAACAAATTGAGCGAGTAAAAAAAAGCCGAGAAATCTGAAAATGTGTGAACAAACCATAATTCAAGGGTAAAATTAGGCAAACAAAACCGGCTTTACAGGCGAAAAATCGAGTACCCAGCTCCCTGCAAAGATTAGGGTAAATCGCTTTACCTTTGCAAGCGAAATGGCGATTATCAGACCCTTCAGAGCCTGGCGATATAATGAGGCTAAAATTTCAGACATTCATAAAAAATTTTCTCCCCTTTTTGATGTGGTGAGTTCTGAGGAGTTAGAGGCTTTGTATAATAGCCCAAACAACTCGATTCACCTATCTGTTCCCCGTAGTTTAGAGGAGTCTCAACAAAAATTAACCGAGTGGAAAAGTAAATCGGTTTTGAAACAAGACCCATTACCTGGCATTTACATTTACTATCAATACTTCTGGTTATTTGGCTCAAAAAAACAATTTGTGAGAAAGGGTTTCATTTGTATGATTAGGATGGATGACGCAGACTTACCCAATGAACCCGGAATTGTATTGCATGAAAATATTATTGCCTCTTCGGTAAAAGACCGAACCGACGTGCTGAGAGGTACTTTGTTAAATGTTTCCCCAACGCATGGTTTGTATGAAGATCCGGAACATTCTTTGGAACAAATCATGGATGCATATATGGAGCACCCGGTTTATGAGCATATTGATTACCAAGGGGTAATCAACAAAGTAGCGATTGTACAAAACAAAAAAGAAATTGATCGCTTTCTGGAAACCCTAAAAGGAAAACCAGTATATCTTGCTGATGGACACCATCGATATGCCGGCTCCCTTGCCTACAAAAAGGAACAAGCGGGTATCTCGGCGCATGAAGATCCAATGCACAATTATCATTTGATTTATTTAACTAACTTAAAGGGTAGCGATATTTCTATCTTGCCAATACACCGGTTAGTCAAAACAAACTTGGCGCAAGACCATGAACAAGTACTAAAAAAATTAAAACCTTATTTTGAGATTTATGATGTTGCGCGGCTTAAGTCACCTTTGTATGAAGAACTAAAAACACGAAGCGGAAATTTTGGCATGGTTTCAGGCAAACAACAATATATTTTCAAGTTAAAAAGCAATTTACAAAAAGTGGATTTGGTAGATTTGCCTTTGCCTGACTCGGTTAAAAAACTAGATTATACGCTTTTACATTATTTGGTTTTTGACCTTGCATTAGGCATTCCCTATGATTCCCAAACCGGTAATGACAATATTTCGTATGTAAAGGATTATGCCCGTGCAATGCAAGAGGCCACAATTTCAAATTCCCATCTTGCTTTTATCACACCGGGACTTTCTCTTCAGGATATGCTCGATGTTTGTAACGCTGGAAGTTTAATGCCTCAAAAATCTACTTACTTTTATCCGAAAGTAATTTGCGGACTCGTCTTTGCCTCAATTGATGAAAATGAAAACCTCTCCCCCTTTGATTCTCGGTTCAGGCTCACCTCGCAGAGCTGAAATTCTAAAATTAATTGGCTTTGACTTTAAAGTTATTACCAGACCAATTGACGAAGAAGAAAAAAACTTTCTGGATTGCACCCAGTTAGCTTCAAGCATTGCAGAAAAAAAGGCATTGTGTTTTTCTGATTTATGGAATGAAAATATAATACTCACGGCAGACACCGTGGTTTGCCTCGATAATCAATCGCTAGCAAAGCCCGAAGATATTGAGGAAGCCATTTTTATGCTTAGACAACTAAGTGGAAAACAACACGAAGTAATTACTGGGGTGTGTCTGGCATGGAAAGGAGAAATCCATACCTTTTCAGAATGCACCAACGTTTATTTTAAACAATTGAGTGATGCTGAAATCGGGCATTATGTTGTTAATTTTAAACCTTTTGACAAAGCGGGGGGCTATGGAATTCAAGAATGGCTGGGATTAATCGGAATAGAAAAAATTGAAGGAGACTACTACAACGTAATGGGCTTTCCGGCCTTTCGCTTTTGGAAGGAATATGAAAGTCTTGCAAAAAATAAGGGATGGTATGACACGCTTATCAGTAAATATTAATAAAATAGCCACACTTCGAAATGCAAGAGGCGGGAATATTCCCAACCTTAGGCAAATTGCGCTGGATTGTGTGCGCTTTGGCGCTCAGGGAATTACCGTGCATCCTCGCCCCGATGAAAGGCACATTCGCAAACAAGACGTACTCGAGCTTTCCGAAATTTTATATGTTGAATTTAATATTGAGGGTTATCCATCAGAAGATTTTTTAAAACTGATTGAAAAAGTAAAACCGGCTCAGTGCACTTTAGTTCCTGATCCACCAGATGTACTCACTTCAAACAAAGGTTGGGATACAATAAAGAACAAATCTTTTTTGCAGGAGGTGGTAGGAAGATTATCGGAGGCAGGCGTTAGAACCTCCCTTTTTATGGGTACTGAACAGAAATTTTTGGAGGGGGCTGCGGTTGTAAAAACAAAAAGGATTGAATTATTTACCGGCCCCTATGCAGACCAATATTCTATAGACAAAGACAAAGCCATTTCTCCCTTTCGCGAGGCCGCACGTGTAAGCCAAAAATTAGGGCTCGAGTTAAATGCAGGACATGATTTGAATTTAACCAATCTAAAATTTTTGAAGCAAAACCTTCCGAATTTAATAGAGGTTTCCATCGGCCATGCGTTAATATCTGACGCACTTTACTTTGGCTTAGAAGAAACTATTCGCAGATATAAAGCTGAATTAGAATAAAGGTTAAAGAAATTTTTCGCCAAACTGCCTGCGCACTTCAGCAACAAAATCTCTAACTTTTTGGTCGTCGTTTCGCCGACAAATTAAAAGTGCATCTTCACTATCAACAACCACAAAACCATCCAGACCATCGACAACTACAATCTTCTCTGAATTGGCGATTCTAATTAAATTGCCAGAAGCATTTTGTACAATGGCTAATTTGGGAAGCACATTTCCGGATTTATCTTTGTTTGGCGCAAAATCATAAGAAGAGCCCCATGTACCTAAATCACTCCATGTAATTTCGGCGGGCAAAACATAGACATTGTTTGCCTTTTCAAGAATTCCATAATCAAGTGAAACATTTTTGCATCGTGCATACACCGAGTCAATTGAATTTGGGTTGCTCTCATCTTTGGTTTCAAAATCTAAATTTTGAAACAAATCATGCATATCAGGCAAATAGATCCGAAAGGCTTCGGCGATGGTTGCGGCAGAGAAGCAAAACATCCCTGAATTCCACAAAAATTCACCGGCTTCTAAAAAAGCTTTGGCCACCTCGAGATTCGGTTTCTCGATAAAAGTTTTAACTTTTCGGAATTTTACCTTTTTATCTTTTTCATCATTAAACTGGATATAACCATAGCCTGTGTCGGGTCTTGTTGGGCGAATGCCCATGGTCATAATAAAATTTTCTTTTTCGCAACTGTTAAGTGCGGTTAAAGTCAAGTCCCTGATTTTTTGATCTTCGGCAATAAACTGGTCTGAAGGTGTTACGAAAATGGAAGCATTCGCAGAAATGCTTCGGATTTTGGAATAAGCAAATGCAACACAAGGCGCTGTGTTTCTGGGGACAGGCTCACTTAAAATATTCTCAAAAGGGATTTCCGGAATATCATTTTTTACAATTTTCGTATATTTTTTGCCTGTAACCACAAAAATATTTTCAGGCAGAATAAGCGCTTGAAAGCGCTCAAACGTCATTCTGAGCAGACTTTTTCCTGTGCCGAGCATGTCCAGAAATTGTTTTGGACGAGAACTGCGGCTTTCAGGCCAGAATCGTGTGCCGGTGCCACCGGCCATGATCACCAGAAAGTGATTACTATCCATTATTAAAAGCGGGGATGAGGGTTGCGCACACGCCTAATTTCTATCTTCAATGGGGAATATACAAAATTCCCTAATCAAATCCCTTTTGTTTAGAGGCTACAAATATATCTGAAAAAAAAGATAAAAAATGTTCCGTTTATGTGCATGTTTCCTTAAATTCAGGAACTAAAAAACAGAGGGGCACGTTTTAGGCTCACAAATACATTAGATAATCCAAACGGCAAAAATGCAGATTGTAAAGGAGACGGACTTAAAAGCCGCTTTAAAAAAACACTTTGGTTTTGATGAATTCAGAGGATTGCAGGAGGACGTAATTCGTCACCTGATGGCTGGCAATGACACATTTGTGGTTATGCCAACAGGTGCAGGAAAATCGCTTTGCTACCAATTGCCTGCTACGGTTTCCCCCGGCACGGCACTTGTAATTTCGCCCCTCATTGCGCTCATGAAAAACCAAGTTGATCAACTCAGCGCCTTTGGAATTGAGGCCGGGTTTTTGAATTCGAGCCTGAGCAGGGGTGACTATGAGGATGTAAAAGAAAGAGTTATTTCAGGTAAAATTAAGCTGCTTTATGTTGCACCTGAATCCCTAGTAAAAGAGGAATTTATTGAATTTCTGAATCAAGCCAAGATAGGTTTCGTCGCAGTTGATGAAGCGCATTGCATTTCAGAATGGGGCCATGATTTCAGGCCTGAATATAGACGAATCAGGGAAATACTAAACAAAATTGCTAACGTTCCCATCATTGCGCTTACGGCTACTGCAACACCAAAAGTGCAGGCTGACATTGCCCATAACCTGCGCATGGCAGATTCAAAATTGTTCATCACTTCATTCAATCGAAAAAACCTATATTATGAAGTTCGGCCAAAAGTTGAACCCATACCTCAAATTATTCGATTTGTAAAAAGCAACGCAGGAAAATCAGGTATAATATATTGCTTAAGCAGAAGAAAGGTCGAGGAACTTGCAGAAGTATTAAATGTAAACGGAATCAAAGCGGTGCCCTATCATGCTGGCCTCGACTCGAATACAAGAAGTAATCACCAAGACATGTTTTTGAATGAAAAGGTAGATGTAGTTGTTGCTACGATCGCCTTTGGAATGGGAATAGACAAACCCGATGTGCGGTATGTGATTCATTATGACGTTCCTAAATCAATAGAAAGCTTTTATCAGGAAACGGGGCGGGGTGGTCGTGATGGTCTGGAAGGAAATTGCATTCTCTTTTATGATTTTAATGACATAGTTAAGTTAGAAAAATTCATGAAAGATAAGCCTGTCAGCGAGCGTGAAGCCGGCAGGTTGCTTTTATATGAAATGGCCGCTTTTTGTGAGTCAGGTGTATGCCGAAGAAAAAATATGTTTCACTATTTCGGCGAAATTTTTGAACAAAGTAAATGTCAGGGAATGTGCGACAACTGTCGGTACCCGCGCGAAACCTATGACGGAACTGAAGTCGCATTATTAGGCCTAAAATGTGCTGACCAACTGAGAGAACAGTTTGGAATTTCACACATGATTCAGGTATTGAGAGGCAATAATAATCAGCAGGTAATGCTCAATGAGCACCACAAAATTCATGTTTTTGGAAAGGGAGACCATATTGACGAAAAACACTGGAAATCAATCTTTTCGCAACTCATTATCCAAGATTATCTGGTAAAAGACATAGAAGATTACGGGGTAATTAAGCTATCCGCAAAAGGCAAAGACTTCATTAAGAATCCGCATAAATTTGAAATGGTTCAGTATCGCGATTTTGCTGAAGTTCAAAAGCAAATGGAAGAGGGCCATACAGAGTTGGTGGCCTCTTATGACGAAGACTTATTTGAAAAACTTAAAAAACTAAGGAAACAAATTGCGGGTCAAAAAGGCATTCCGCCTTATGTAATTTTTCAGGATCCTTCACTGGAGGACATGGCCACGAAATATCCATTTTCAATTGAGGAGTTTCAAAATATCACCGGGGTAGGAAAAGGTAAGGCAGAAAAATTTGCAGCTCCTTTTATTGAAATCATTAAAAAACATGTAGATGAGAATGAAATCGAAAGAACCGAATCCGTCATTGTAAAAACGGCGGCTAAAAAGTCAATGAATAAACTATTTTTCATCGAACACATTGACCGAAAAACTCCTTTTGATGAAATCGCAAAGTTGAAGGGCATTACTTTTCAAGAATTACTCACCGACATCGAACATATCATTAACTCAGGCACACGTCTAAAACTTGACTATTACATAGATAGAAAAATGGAGAAAGACCGGGTAAAAGAAATTTATGATTATTTTATGACGGCTGAAACCGATTCGATTCAAGTAGCAGAAGATGAATTTGATGGAGAATACACAGCTGAAGAAATTCAACTTGTAAGAGCCAAATTCATGTCTGAAGTTGCCAATTAACCCATTTTCTTTTGACGACTTTTTCCAAGATTGTAAGAAACCGGTTGTGTGCAATATTATGCTCTATTGTGGTTTTTCCCGGTAATTTCCTTGCCCAATCTCCTGAAGAAGCATCGATTTCAGACTCAGTTAAAACCTTTCTAATTCCCCAAAATCTCAGCCATTTCCTCGGCCTTGGCGTCGGAATTGTGGAACGTGGCCGACCCGATTTTACCTATTCTTATGGTTATCAAGATGCGTCATTAAATAAGGCATTTACCGATTCCACAATTTTTAACTTAGGCTCTGTTTCTAAATTATTTACTGCCATGTCGGTATTAAAATTACATGAACAGAAGCTGGTAAATCTCGATGACCCTGTTTTTAAATACTTTCCTGAATTTCTCAGAATTCAAGGAAAGGCAAATCGATTCGCAGCTGCAATTACCTTACGGGATTTGTTGCAACACAGAAGTGGTATTACCCAAAGTATGGAAGACCTTTATCCGGAATTATTTGACAAGGGAAGTTTAAAGTCTGAGGCAGAATATTATGAAAATACGTTTAACTATCGCGCATTCATGAGCCAAGAAGATTTCAAAAATCGTTTTCTCATGTATGGCAGAATGGGCCAGCGGCCCCAAAAGAAATACCAATTCTCAAATCTCGGATACGTTTTGTTAGGATATATAGTCGAGCAGGTAGCAAGGGTGAACTTAGGTCAATTTGTAACGGATGAGTTTCTGGAACCCTTAGGCATGACCGATTCCCATTATTACCTAAGTCCTGATTCTATGGTTTCGCGATTAGCAAAAGGGTATTATCGCCTTGGTGATGGTAGCTATTTAAATGTACATGAAAATGAAATTGAAAGTCCATCGCCTACCGGAGATGGGGGGTTAAAAACATCGGTGCGAGACATGCAGAAGTTCATGCACTTTCTCATCGGCAATCCCTCAAAAGACTTGGTTTGGAATAAAATTTTAAGCCGATCCATGCTTCTTTCGATGACCGCACCCATGGAAAAGGGCCCAGACAAAACCACCTGGATTGGCTTGGGTTTCCACAATCTCCAACCCTTCAATTTTACAGGTCATGCTGGGGGATGGGATGGGTATTTAGCCATTCTTTATTACCACCCCGAATCGCAATCTTGCTTCTTTATTGTGACAAATCGGGAAGACAATCACTTATTTATGTTTTTGACCGTTTATTCAGCTTATGCCCTTCTGCACAGAAAGTTCTGATTATCAACGAATTTCCCTATTATTTACACAAAAATCTGTCTAATTATTTTAACATTTCGGCTTTCAGGCGACCAAAAGCTTTTTAAATTTGCGAGCCTAACAAAAGACTGCCGAATTTCCCTTTCAAAAGGGCTTTTTCTAGCACCCTCATTTTTTAAATGGAATGTCGTCTAGAAATCACGAAACAGGCTTTTGTCTGACTATTATTAATTATACTAAGTATGGAAATCGAAGAAGTATTGGATCAAATTGAAAATCAATTTTTTGGTGAGTTAGAGGAAAATCGGGAGAGTGTAATTCCTGTGCTGAAAGATCTTCATCAACAGTATATAGCCCAAGGGCCAACCGAAACCCAAGAATTTGAAAAAATAATTGTCGGTCGAATTGGCGGCATTTATATCCCCTATTTATTTTGGAAATCGTTGAGTGAATTTCTGAAAAATAATGAAACCCGAAATCAACTTTACTTTTTGATTGAAGGTTTTACTCAATCTTCTTTTGACGAGATCGAGCAAAAATTAATGAAGCCTCTGCTCACCACTTATTTTGATGCGGAAAAAGAGTTTTATGTAGACAAAATCATGGATTTGGTTGTGCCAAAAGCACATCCTTCGGTTCAGGAGTACTTTACAAAACTAAAAGAGTTTTTAACTTCAAATAAAAATTCGGTTTCTCTTTTCAAAGAAAAATTTGATCTTGTAAAAGATATCGAGCCCGATTTTGAATTGCTCAAAATGCCGGTAACTCGTTTGAAAGAAAAAATGCACATCGCTTGATTTCAATTCGCCTTATGACATTAAGAAACAATTTCTTAGCCACTTTTGCCTTGGTAATTCTTTTGGTTTCAGGTTGCAAACAAGACCCTTGCACCGAAATTACCTGTACCCCTTGCCCCAGCAATCAATTGGTGATTCGATACCAAAGGGCATCGGGCAATTGCGATTCACTCATTAATGCCAACACCATTATCTACGTGTACAGCGCAAATGACTCCTTTTATTCAGATTTAAAATTTACTTATGGATTTTCAGACACCTGTACTGCTGCACTTTTGATCGACGCAGATTACAGATATAAGATAATTTGTTCGAATCCTGCGTTTAGGGATAGTATTGTTCCTATTTCCGAAACCTACCAGGAGCCAATTGAAGTGACTGAATGTTGCCTTTGTTACCCAATCGCAACTGCGCAATATCTCTTTAGTAACGTAGCTACCACAACTGCTTTTCCGGCAGGGCAGTACAAAAGCCCAACCCTTATTCGGTCCGTTCCCTAATACGAGAACACCTCGCTTCCTTATTCATAATCTAATGCTTTTCTTATGATCGAAAAAAGCACTTTCGATTTTCTTAAAAAACTCAAGAAAAACAATAATAAGGAGTGGTTTGATGCCAATAAGTCTTCCTACAAATTGGCATATGATAATTTTGGGCAATTTGTCGATGAAATGATTAGCCAAATTTCGGCGTTTGACGCAAGCATGAAAAACCTTGAATCTAAACAATGCATGTTTCGGATTTACAATGATGTAAGGTTTGCTAAAGACAAGCCCCCTTACAAAAATCATGTAGGTGCTTTCATTTCAAAATCAGGAAAAAATGGAGTGGGGCCGGGATATTATTTTCATATCGAGCCTGGAAATTGCTTTATGGGTGGAGGTGTTTATGGTGCTGAGGGGCCAAGCCTTTTGAAAGTGCGTGAATCGATCGCTTCAAATTCTAAAGAATTAAGAAGCATCGTTGATTCTAAAAATTTTAAAAAGTATTTTGGCGGCCTCATGAAAGATGGGGAATTGAAAACGGCCCCAAAAGGATTTCCCAAAGACCATCCTGCAATCGAATTTTTGAAACTTAAACATTATATGGGCACCCATTATTTCAAAGACGACGAAGTGCTCGATAAAAAATTTCAAGCCGAAGCATCAAAAATTTGCGAAGCCGTTTATCCGCTAAACAAATGGCTTAATGAAAAACTAGGCTAATAATAATTTTCCTAAAGTTTACTTCTATCAAGCCATTTACCGGGAGCAGGAGAAATAAAGTTTTTCATTTTTTCCATTAAGGGAATTACCTCCGAATCATCTACAACCAAATTTCGGTTATCAATATGTAAAAAATTCTCTTTTACCATGCGATCGAGTTGTGTAATCATTGGATCGAAATACCCGGCTACATTCAAAATACCGATAGGTTTTATGTGAAGACCCAATTGCGACCAGGTCAAAATTTCAAAAAATTCATCCAAGGTACCGGTGCCACCCGGCAAGACTATAAAACCATCACTTTTGTCATACATTAATGCCTTGCGTTGATGCATATTTTCAACCTGAATCATTTCACTAATGTCAGGATGGGCAACTTCTTTTAGCGACAAAAATGAAGGAATAATTCCGGTTACTTTTCCTCCGGCAGCTAGGGCTACATCGGCAATATGACCCATCAAACCCACTTTCCCCCCTCCGAAAACAATTTCAATATTTTGTGCAGCCAATAACTGGGCGACCTGCTTTGCCGCCTCACGATACGCCGGATTTACACCCAAATTAGAGCCACAAAAAATACATAACGATTTAAAATTCATTGGAATCAAGTTTTTCAGCGAATAACCATGAAATTAATAGAACAATAAATAGAAAAATATTTTTTTTAGCACGACTGAAAGGAACTAAACAAACATGGTTTTGTACCTTGCAGGTGGTGATTAAAAGCATAAAATTTTTAGGCGAATTTTTTCGAAATGCAGGTCAAACGGGTTCTGTTACGCCAAGTTCACCCTCATTAATTCGAAAAATGATAAAGCCGGTTGCCTTTTCAACCGCTAAGTTAGTCGTTGAATTTGGACCTGGCACAGGGCCAATCACCCGGCAATTGTTAAAGAAAATGCGAAAGGACGCTACGCTTCTTGTTTTTGAAAAAAACGAAGTTTTTTGCCGCGAACTTGAGAAACTAAAAGACAAACGCCTCGTCATTATTAATCAGGCTGCAGAGCAGCTTGGCCAGTATCTAAAAGAAAACAAACTTCCCCGACCCGATGCGATTATTTCCGGCATCCCCCTAACGGTTTTGCCAATAAAAATAAGAATGCGAATTTTAAAGGAGGCAAAGGAAAATTTAAATCCGGGAGGCGTATTTACTCAGTTTCATTATAGCAGAATGAATGAAAAGGTTTTACGAAAAATGTTTTCATTGCTGCGTGTTGAGTTTACTCCTTTCAATATCCCGCCAGCATTCGTTTACATTTACCGTGCACCCATA
>JAYSVQ010000469.1:0-3536 GCA_043718485.1 Bacteroidota bacterium | reverse complement strand
ATTTCTTTCCACTCGGGTACGGGAGCCTCAGGAAAAAGAACCAGAATAACCTCTTCTTGGTCAATTCCCGAAAGCCAATACATATTGCTGTTTTGCCTGTAACTATAGTGGCCATCTGAATTGCTATTTGAAACCACTTCGTTTGAGAAAAAAATTGCCGCTGTTCCGGGTTTCATCCTTTCAGAAAAAAATTTCCGGTTCCTTATAAATAGGTTTTTGCTGGGCGCAGTATATTTCATGATTTGAATTTGCCTCTTATCTCACTTTTAAACAAAATGCGTTGGAAGTTGCAATTGGCTTTATCTTCAGATTGTTTACAATTTAATCCCTGATTATCATTGAGTTAATGCTAAAATGGAGACTAATTTTCTTTAAAATTCTTCTTTCACAATTTTTTGAACACTTGTGAAAAAGCCTTACCTTTGTCGTCCCATTTTCGGGATTGGCCGGTCGTCTAATGGCAGGACTGTGGTTTTTGGTACCATAAGTGGGGGTTCGAATCCTCCCTGGCCAACTTTTATTACCATGCCCTCCGAAGTTAAAATATTTTCTGGATCAGCCACGCAAAAACTGGCTGAGGGTATTGCTGAAAACTACGGTTCATCCTTAGGTTTAATGCAGACCTTGAAATTCTCAGATGGAGAAATTGAGCCGAGTTATAATGAATCCGTTCGAGGTGACACCCTCTTTTTGGTTCAATCTACCTTTGCGCCTGCAGACAATTTGATGGAATTATTGCTCATGATTGATGCAGCCAGGCGCGCATCTGCTGAAAAAATTATTGCGGTCATTCCTTATTTTGGATATGCACGGCAGGATAGAAAAGATAAGCCCCGTGTTTCAATAGGCGCCAAATTGGTAGCAAATATGCTGACTTCTGCAGGGGCAGACCGCATTGTAACTATGGATTTGCATGCCGGGCAGATTCAAGGGTTTTTTGATATTCCGGTTGACCACCTTGATTCCAACTCAGTTTTCTATCCTTATTTAGAAAATTTAAAACTGGAAAATTTGGCGATAGCCTCCCCCGACTCTGGCGGTGCTAAAAAAGCAAGAGCCTATGCTTCTTACTTAAAGGCCGACATGATTTTAATCGACAAGCATCGGGAAAGAGCAAACGAAATCGCCTCCATGCAGGTAATTGGCAATGTGCAAGGTAAAAATGTGGTTATTATCGATGACATGGCAGATACTGCCGGCACATTGTGCAAAGCCGCAGATTATTTGAAGGCCCAAGGTGCCTTAACTGTTAGAGCAGTTGTAACCCATGCCTTGCTTTCTGGCAATGCATACGAAAAAATAGAAAATTCAGCAATTGAAGAGTTAGTGGTTACCGACACCATTCCTTTAAGAAAGCAGTCTAATAAAGTTAAAGTTTTGTCAATTGCCCCCGTTTTTGGAAAGGCATTTAACAAGATTACTAAATACGAGTCAATTAGTTCATTGTTCATTAATTAGAGTAGGGTATGAAAGTATTTGAAATCAACGGAAACGTAAGAGAAGCAGGCAAGACAAAGTCAAGAAAAGTTAGAAATGCGGGCCTCGTTCCTTGCGTCGTTTATGGCAACGGAGATCCCGTTCATTTTTCTTTAGATAAAATCGCCATTCGCAAAGCGCTCATCCATCCCGATGTGTTTTTGTTTAAACTCACAGTAGAAGGCAAACTCCATAATGCCATTATTCGTGAAGCTCAATTTCACCCAGTTTTTGAGGAGCCGATTCATATCGACTTTTTGTCTGTAAACGAAAGTGCACCCGTTGAGATTGATTTGCCGGTAAAATTGGTTGGTACAGCTGCAGGCCTTACCGTCGGTGGTCGTTTACAACAACAAGCACGCCGTCTTAGGGTAAAAGGTATTCTAAATAAATTGCCTGAGCGAATTGAGGTTAATGTTACTTCGCTTGAATTGGGTAAAACAATTAGGGTAAATGAGGTTAGTTTCGAAAATTTCGTTGTTATTTCTCCTCCAAACACACCTATCGCAATGGTAGATGTGCCAAGAGCGGCAAAAACAGCGACGCCTGAGGCTGCTGCAACACCTGCAAAATAATTTGTTGAATCATAGTTCGGGGGGCTGCCTTTTTGGGTTGCCCCTCGATTGCTTATACTGCGCATGAAATTTTTGATTCTGGGTTTAGGAAATCCTGGGCCTGAATATGAAAAGTCTAGACACAATGCAGGGTTTATGATTCTGGACAGAATCGCTGAGCAAAAATCTGCAAACTTCATTCCTGACCGTTTTGGTAAATCATGCAAGATCTCTCACCGAGGAAAATCTTTGCTTTTGGTTAAACCTGAAACTTTTATGAACCTTAGCGGGAAGGCAGCACGCTATTATAGAGATAGAGAGTCCATTTCCAATAACTGCATATTAGTCATTACCGACGACATAGCTTTGCCTTTTGGAAGCCTGCGAATGAGAGCCAGGGGCTCTTCGGGTGGACATAATGGATTAACAAATATTACAGAAATATTAGGGAGCGATGACTACCCCAGGCTTCGTGTGGGTGTAGGCAACGATTTTCCAAAAGGGGCACAGGCAGATTATGTGCTTTCCCCTTTTTCAAATCAGGAGGCTGAAAAGTTGCCTGAAATATTCAAAAAGGGGATGGATATGGTTTTTTCCTTTGCCCTTGCCGGTATTCAAAAAACGATGTCTGAGTTCAATGATTAAGCCCAAGATTACTTTTGCCGAGGGCAATGAATTTCAGTCTTTGGGATAAGGGATTTTTTATCTTTGTCAGATTTTATGGGAGGAGGTTGGAAAGCCATAGCATTATTTCTCATTAAGAACCGGATTTCTATTCTGGGGTTAACCCTTGCCCTTACCGTTCTGATTGCTTTTCAAATTCGAATCGAACTGGTGTATGACTTTCTTCAAATCATTCCTGAGTCAGATCAGGAAATGATTGAGTTCAATTCTTTTAAAAAGGAATTTGGCGAAGATGGAAATACAATGATCGTCGGAATTGAAGGCGATATTTTTTCTAAAAAACATTTGAATGGAATCAATGAATTATCTGATTCCATAAAAACCATAAAAGGGGTTTCATCTGTTGCCAGTATCACCAAAGTCGTAACCTTGGTTGCAGATTATGAGGCTTCAAAATTCAATGTTGTTCCGTTAGTAAAGGGGCCTGTGTTATCGGAGGAAGAAGCGGACAGTATAAAAGCCGTTTTTCTTTCTCTCCCGTTTTATGAAGGCTTATTAGTCAACGAAGAATTGAATGCAACCCTGATTGCAGCCAATATAGATTCTGCGTCACTTTACTCAGATGAAAAAATCAGAATAGCTGAACAAGTAAATGAACTAGCACAAAATTACGGGAAAAAATTTGGCGCTCCCATTCACCTTTCCGGCTTACCGCTCATACGTTCCTTTACATTGAAAACCCTGCCAAGAGAGATGGTCATTTTCTTTGTAATGGCGGTTATTCTCACAGCACTCACACTCTTGCTTTTTTTTAGGTCTTGGGTGGCAATTGTGGTTGCGCTTGCAGTGGTGCTCATTGTGGTGATTTGGACCCTCGGTTTT
>JAYSVQ010000468.1:0-10948 GCA_043718485.1 Bacteroidota bacterium | reverse complement strand
CCTTTTTATATTTTGGGGAATTAAATTCATAAGGGGCAAGAAAAAGTGGAATATTATTCAGCCTGCAATTTCCCTTTTCACCCTTTTTTCTATATTCTTTTTGGGAATGTGGCTTCGATTCGGATCCCTCGAAAATGTAAATTCATTTTTGCAAGCCCGAAAAGTATATGGAGATGAATTTCTCTCTTTTCAACTCTCATATTCACTTAGTTTTCTTGCCCTTAAATGTTGGATACTGTTGGGTACAATTGCAATCTGGATAAAATATTGGGTGAAGCGACAGGAAAGAGAATGTTGGTTTGGGATTTTTCAATCCGTCTTGATTATTTTTTATTTGAGTGGAGCCGGAATCGAGAGAATCGGGATGCTGCTTATCTTTATTCCTGCCTTGTATCTTGCAGAATTTTGCCACCTCATTTGGGAAAAATGGGTAAAGCCAAAACACTTTTTTATGCGAGGAAGCATGTTTTGGATTTCCTTTCTGCTTGTCTTTTCACAAACGACATTTTATCGCCTGGGCGATTGGACCCTTCATCCTCAGCGTGTAAATGCAGCGGAAAAAGGCGCGGCTCAAAAACTTAGCGATTTGAAAATAAAAAAGGTGTTTTTATTCGATGAACAAATTATTCCTTTTTTACCTTCCACCGTTCACTATAGGTTGTCTTCGGTTATACCTTGGGCAGGGGGAGAAACCCTGCAATTGAGGGCGGGGGAGTCCTTTTTATGCGGCCCCTTAGGCCAAAAAATGTTGAATGAAAACGATAAAAATTCAATGATAGATTGGGCTGAAATCCCCCTCAATGAAACTTATCGCCTTTACCAGAAATAGATTGAAATCTCAACCGATTTGCACACAACGCATCGCAATGCTGCCATTCATTATTTCCTCATACGGAAATTGGATGGCTTCCTTTTCATCTGCCAAGGCAAGTGAATACAATAGAGGCAAATAATGATCATTTGTGGGAATCGCCATCTTTGCAGCCTCACCTAATTTTTCATAATGAATGAGCGCGTCAAAGTTGCGGTCTTCCATTAATTTTTTACTAAGGGCATCAAACTCAAGGGCCCAATCAAAGGGCTTTGCTTTTTCATCCCACGAAAAATTTCCAAGGTTGTGCACGATGTTTCCGCTTCCCACGATGAGTGCGCCGTGATTGCGCAAATCCCTCAATTCCTTCGCCAAATTAAAATGCCATTCGGCAGGTTTTGTGTAATCCATGCTAAATTGAATCACGGGAATATTCGCCTTCGGATAAACATGTTTGAGCACAGACCAGGTGCCATGGTCAAGGCCCCAATTTGCATCAGGTTTCACCTCTGTTAAAGATACAGATTCTTCAATTGCTTTCGCCCATTTAGGTGCGCCCGGCGCAGGATATTGAACCTTGAATAACTCATCGGGGAATCCTGAAAAATCGTGTATCGTTTCCGGATTTTCAGAGGATGTAACCCAAGTACCCCTCGTTAACCAGTGCGCCGAAATGCAAATAATAACCTCAGGTTTTGGCAAGTCAATTCCCAGTTGATTCAACCGGCGGGTAAAATCATTTTCAGCCAAAGCATTCATAGGGTTTCCATGCCCCAAGAAAAGGGCCGGCATGCGAAGGTCTGATTTATTAAAATTTGATTTTAATTCTGATAAAAAAGAAGGCCCAAAAGCAGCCATTCCACCAATTCCTGAAGCACTCATGCGTAAAAATTGTTTTCTATTCACCTGCCGATAACTCCTTTTTCCGAACTATGTTTTCTGTAATTAGTAAAAGGTAAAATGAGGATTTGTAATTTTACGCAAATGCGGAGGTTTTTTCTTCTTATTTGTTTTTTGGGAACACTTTTAAGTGCCGTCGCGCAAGTGAATCCTTCCATAAAATCGAGGTCTTTTCCTCGTTTTTCTAATTCAAGTCGCTCATCTGACCTTAATCCTTGTATTTCGCTTTGTGCATCAGGTTGTTTTGATTACAGTATCTGGTTTTTTGCAGACGTGGTAATTAGGGGGCATAAAAACCTCCTTTTCAAAAAGAATGAGGTTCCCCGTGTTATTTCCTTTGAAATTCATCCTTCAGCAGGAATTAGCCCAAATGCGGGTGGTTACACTTTAATGCCACGCGTGCGAGGAAATTGGGGTGCCTTTTCAACCGAGTTCAGGTATTTCGGGAATATTGAATCGGGCTTAGGCTACATCGATACCTATACTACCCTCGATTGGCAATTTCTGAAGTTAAACCTCGTACAAATTCCCAATTTTCAGCTCGATTTAGGTGGTGGAATCATGCACGAACGGTATTCTGGAACAACCTTTCCTGAATTCACTGCCGGAATGGGCTTTTATTTTAATCAGGACCGATATGCACTTCGATTTGAAGGCAGAATCGCCCCAGATTACGAATACTATATAGTGGCTCGGTCTGAAATTGGGACCCATTTTGCGTATCGAATTGTGGAGGGAGCCCATTCTGCCATTTCTTTAACCGTAGGCGGGTTTTATCAGAATTATTACCAAAGTGTGGGTTTATTTGGATTGTTGGGTGGAATGCGGTTTGAAGTGTTTTAAGCAGGAAAATGAATAATTCTGTTTAAACTAAAGGCATCGAATTGGTAATTTCGCAATGGTAACAAGGTTTTTAGCATAGTTTTGGCCTGTTAACTTTTCTAATGAAGAAAAACACCTATTTTTTTCTGTTCCTTTTTGGTTTCGCGCCTTTTCTGGCTTTTTCCCAAGATGATGAAGAAGAAGTAAAGATTTATTCCCAGACAGATTTGGCGATGATGGTGAGATTTACCCGAATAAAAGCCGCCGAAGATGCGCCGAAATATGTTCAACGGTTTGACTTATCCCTCCATGAGTACTTTTCTGTGGACACTGACTTAAGCCGATTTAAAGAGTGCATTGAATTTAACATAAGTGAAAACAAAATTTCAGTGATTCCGGACCAGATTATTGGAATGAGAAAATTGCAATATCTGTATGCCCAGCGAAATGTGATTTCTGTAATCCCCATGAAAATTGGAGAATGTCGTTTTTTGCAAGAAATTGACATTTCTTATAATATTATCAAGCTTTTGCCGCCTTCTATAGGTAAGGCAACAGGCCTTAAAGTATTGCGGGCCAGGGCAAATCAAATTCGTGCTTTACCCGAAGATTTAGGTAATCTGATGGAAATGAAGGAGATAGATATTGGTATTAATGGATTAATGGCCCTACCGAGCACCTTCTCTAATTTGGTCTCTTTAGAGGTGGTTAAGGCAGACCATAACTTTATCGCAGGAATTCCCCCAGAAATTGGTAAACTAAAGAAAATCAAGCATTTAGATTTTTCTTACAATAAGATTGTAGAGGTGCCTGAAAGCATAGTTGAGTTGGAAGAGCTTGAATATCTGAATCTTAGCCACAACGGTATCAAGAAATTGCCGGACAATATGGAGCGCCTCATGAAACTTAAAGAATTGGATTTAAGGCAAAATAACCTGTCAAAAGAGGAAAAGATGAGGGCCAAAATCAGAATGCCGTTGGTTAAAATTCTTTTTTGAAGTAAAAACCCATATTTTTTTCGGAATTGGCATCATCAATTAATTGATTGAGGGGCCTTTTGGGAGGAGAAAGCAAGGACAAGCCTTTCTGGCTTTAGGTAAAACCAGACAGGGTTGAGCTTCCTTTTGATTAAGATAATAGACAGTTTTTTCCTGTAAAAACAGCATGGCTGATTACTTCATTAAATGAAATAAGCGGCTTTTTTCAATTAATTCACAAAGTTTTGAGGGGTAATATTGTTGTTTTATTGGATTGTCTGTCTTTACTTTGCGCCGCAGACAATAAAACATTACATTAAATCCCATGGCATATAGATTACGTGCGTTGCTGCCACTATTATTTCTAATTGTGGCTGCCAAGCAGGGAACCGCACAATGTAGTCTGAATCCCCCGCTGTTCCTCGGAAACGATACCCTCGTTTGCGAAGGCCATTTCCTAAACGCAGGAATTGGCTATGTCAGTTACACTTGGCATAACTCAAGCAGCGGTCAGACTTTTGCAGCAGACGTTACAGGACAGAAGCATGTAACCGTAACCGATAGTTTCGGTTGCACCGGTTCAGATACCATTAACCTCATAGTTAGAGCGAGGCCTTTAGCCATTGTGAGCCCAAGCACGGGTTCCTTAATTTGCGAGGGTGAAACGGTTGAATTGCATGCATGGGACCCCGGTACCTATGCTTATTTATGGAATGATAGCACTACCTCGTCTGATAAAACCATTGATACCAGTGGAAATTTCTTTGTAATTGTTTTCGACACCTTAGGTTGTACCGATACTTCACAAGTCATTTCTTTTCTGTGGGCACCCAAACCGATTATCAGTTTCATGCCCGGTGGGCCTTATGAAATTTGTACGGGCGACACCCTATTTCTTAATACATTCAATCCCGGTCATTATGCCTATTTGTGGAGTGACTCATTAACTTCAGCCAATCGTCAATTCATAACAAGCGGAAGTTATTCTGTGGTTGTTTATGATTCAACAGGTTGTACAGACACTTCTGATGTCTTTGCCGTTACCGTAAATCCAAAGCCCATTGTCACCTTGGGTCCCGATACAAACTTTTGTGCTGGCGATACAATTGTTATTGGTCCGGGTTCCGGATTCAATACTTATTTCTGGAGTGTAAATGCATCTTCTCCTACCATTCCCGTAACTGCGGGTGGCGGGTATTGGATTGAAGTTTCAGATTCCAATGCTTGTTATGCCAGAGATTCAATTTACATCAATGAATGGATGAGCCCTTATGTTGATCTGGGTAACGACACCGTTCTTTGCGGTGGCATGGGTTCAATCGTTTTAGATGCCGGTGCTGGGTTCACAGCTTATCTTTGGTCAAATAGTGAAACTACGCAGACAACTTCTATTACTCTCGCTGGAATGTATTTTGTTCAGGTAACTGGAGTAAATGGTTGTGTGGCTTCATCCAACATTATTACGATAACTGACGACACCACCTCAAATCCGCCCATTACTTTTTCAAACCTGCAACTCTCAACGTCGGTTTATACCACCTATCAGTGGTATTTAAATGGAACAGCAATTTCAGGTGCAAATGCAGCAACCTACGACCCACTTGTAGGGGGCGATTATTTTGTAGCCATTACTACGGCCTCAGGTTGCATGTTGTATTCTGATACGCTACTCGTTGTTTTGGAAATTACCAAGGAGATGATTCCGCAAGGCTTTTCTCCAAATGCAGATGGTATTAACGACAATTTTGAAATTCCGGGCATGACTGCCTTTCCAAATAGTGAATTGATTGTTTTCAATCGTTACGGTTCAGAAGTATTTAGCGCAAAGCCATATACCAACAACTGGAACGGCCAAAACAATAATGGAGGTGACCTTGAAGAAGGTACCTATTTCTACAAGCTTGACCTTGGCAATAACAAGGACAATTTTTCAGGTTACATTATGATTAGGAGATAAGCCCTCATGAAAAAATATATTCTTCTATTTGGTTTTAGTGTGATGTTGTTGGGCGGTTACGCGCAACAAGACCCACATTTTAGCCAGTATATGTTCAACGGCCTCGTGCTAAACCCAGCCTATGCGGGAAGCAGAGACGTGTTGAGCACTACCTTAATTTACCGAAATCAATGGGCGGGAATGGACGGTGCCCCCAAAACCGGAACTTTTAGCATCCACGCCCCAAGCGCAGATCAAAATCATGGTTTTGGTTTGTCATTTGTCAGTGATAATATCGGTGCCTCGAGTGATGCCACTATAAACCTAAGCTATGCTTACCGGATTAAAGTTGGTAAAAAAGCACGCTTGGCCTTAGGCCTTCAGGGCATGGTCATGAATTACAAACTCGCTACGAGTGAGGTGAGAACAGGCGGCCCTGGCGATCCAGCCTACACAGGCCAAGATGTAAATCTTTGGATGCCAAATGCGGGTGCAGGATTGTACTTGAATTCTGATCGCTACTATGCCGGATTTTCTGTTCCCCATTTAATAAGCAATAAATTAAACGGTGATGTTGCCGGTTTAGATTCGAAGCGTTACATGCATTCAAATCTTACTGCGGGTGCTGTTTTCAGGCTCGGAAATTCAGTAAAGTTTAAGCCTTCCTTTTTATTAAAGATGGCGCCTGCATCTCCTCTCAGTTTAGACCTTAACGCAAGTTTCTTATTTAAAGAAATGCTTTGGTTAGGGGTTTCTTATCGCACGCAAGACGCGGTCGTGTTCATTCTTGAGTTACAGGCTACCCGCCAACTCAGAATCGGATACGCCTATGATCTGAATACTTCTGCCTTAAATGCTTACAACTCCGGTTCTCATGAATTGATGATTGGTTTTGATTTCAATTTTGGCAAAAAGAGCATGATTTCGCCACGTTATTTTTAATTCGCTACCACTGACCTACAAATGAAGAAATTTATTTTCCCGCTAACACTCCTTCTGCTATGTGCAGGCACGGCTGTGTTTGCCCAAAGCGGACAAATGGGAAAAGGCGACGCAGCATTTGACAGGATGTATTATCCTGCAGCCATAAAGGCTTACGAAAAGGTTCTTAAAAAAGAAACCGAAAACGTAAAAGCCATGGAAAAATTGGCAGAAGCCTACCGCAAAGTCGGCAATACCCAAAAAGCCGAAATGTATTACGGTATGGCTTCTCGCAATGCAGCTTCCTCGCCTTCCACAAAATTTTGGTATGGACAAATGCTCAAATCCAATGGAAAGACTGAGGAAGCAAAAAAGGCATTTGAGGCATATGAAAAAACCGGAGATAATAGAGATCGTGCCGCAAAAGCACTCCTTGGTTTAGAGGCTTCGGCAAAAATTAAAGCAGATTCAGGCCGCTATTCAATTGGAAAAGTAAATTTCAATTCTGTACAATCTGATTTCGGCCCAACTTTTTACAATAGTGGGCTTATTTTCGCCTCTTCCAGAAATAGAGGATTTCGCATTCGCCCCATTAATTTAAGAAATAACAACCTCTTTTATGATTTGTATATGGTTGGCCCAGACCCGAAAACGGGTGCTATGGGAGAACCCTCTTATCTGAAAGGGAAAGTAAACACTCGTTTTCATGATGGTCCTGCCGTGATCGGCCCAGAAAATGATATTATGTATTTTACCCGTAGCAATTTCATTAATGGGAAATTGAAGAAGGATGCTAAAGGCGTAAACAACCTTAAGATTTTAACAGCAAAACCAAGTGCAGGAAAATGGATAGATATCCAGGTTCTTCCTTTTAATTCAGACGAATATTCTTGTGGCCATCCGGCGATTTCAGCCGACGGCCAAGTGTTGGTTTTCACCTCTGACATGCCAGGAGGCAAAGGTGGTTCAGACCTTTGGATGGTGCGCAAAAGCGGCGAATCTTGGGGCAAACCTGAAAATCTGGGTGCAAATGTGAACTCTTCCGGCGATGAGTCATTCCCCCACTTTTTAGGAAATGATATATTATTCTTTTCCTCAAACGGCCACAATGGCTTAGGAGGCTTAGATGTTTTCTCTAGTCAAAAACAAGGCAGTACTTGGTCTGTGGCTGAAAATGCAGGTTATCCTTTAAACAGTTCGATGGATGATTTTGGGGTGATGTGGATTAAAGGAAAAACCAGTGGTTATTTAAGTTCGAATCGCAGCTCAGGTGCAGGCGAAGATGATATTTACACTTTTACCCGTCGCATGTCTATCGATGGTCAAATCGTCGATTCGCGCACGCGTAAACCCGTTCCCGGTGCCAAGGTAACCGTGATGGATGTAAATAATAAGATTTCAGTTTATAAAGCGGATGCTGAAGGTAAATTCCGCCATTATGCAGAATGGGGAAAGGATTACTTCGTAACCGTTGACATGGAAGAATACAAAACCCGAAAAGAAAAATTGTCAACTAAGACCAGCAGCCCGACTGAGGATTTGAAGTCTATCATTGATATCGAAAGAGAATTGGTCTATAGTGCCTATGGCATAGTGAAAGATTCAGAAACTGGCCAACCGATTTCAGGTGCAGAAGTGAGAGTGATTGGGGAAGGGCCAGAAAGAACAGTGAGTACAGATGCCTCCGGTAAATATTTTACGACCCTAGAACCCGAAAATGACTACAACTTGGTGGTGGTAAAACCGGGATATATGCCTGAAATAGTTGAATTTTCAACGAGAGGCAGATATGAGCCGATTGACTTTGTCAACGACATCACCTTGAAAAAGGGAGATTTTATGCTCGTTGAAGGAAAGGTTATTCGCAAGAAAAACCGCCTTCCACTTAAGGGTGCAACCGTGCGATTAATCAACACCACAGAGCAGAAAGAGCAAAAAGCAGCTATTTCACGCACAGATGGACGGTTCTTCATGGTCTATCCTCCAGATTCGTCCCTATTACTTTTGGTCAGTTCAAAAGAGGGATATTTCTCTGCTCGTTATGAATTGCCTACCATAGATTCAGTTGGCATTAACTCAACCTTGCGTCCTGAAATTGAAATGGTAGCCCTTGAAGTAGGCGAATTAGTGAAGGGTATTTACTACGATTACAATAAATCTGACATTACGATTTCAGCAAGTAAGGAATTGTTTGAAATTGTTTACTTTATGAAGGACAATCCAACGGCTGTGGTTGAGCTTAGTGCCCATACCGATAGCAGAGGTGGTAACCCTTATAACCAGAAACTATCGCAACAACGAGCTGAGGCAGCAGTGAAATTTATTACTGCCAGAGGGGTGGATAAGGCAAAAATCACGGCTCGTGGCTATGGCGAATCCCAATTGGTGAACAAGTGCAAGGACAATGTTCCTTGCGTGGATCAAGAGCACCAAATGAATCGTCGTTGTGAAATTAGGGTAACCGGAATCACGCCGATTGCCCCTGAGAATTGATTTGACTATAGTTAGAATTTGAGCGAAAACAGAAAAAATACTGCATTTTAGGCCCTTTTTTAAGCCATGTCCCGTAAGGGAAACACCTTAAAAAAGAGATGTGACAGAAATCAGTATTAATGGCAAAATAAATTTTTCAAATTTGCACCGGCAATTGACTTCCATACACATGATTAGACAGGTTTTCTCGACCTGCCATCATGCTTTTAAAACACCCAAACATAAAATGAGAATGCTTTCCACATCTATTATGAAAAATACGCTAAAACCTGCGCTTTTCCTTTGGCTCATTTACTTTACAGGTTCTCTGCTTTCAGCCAGCGGAACAAACCTACCTGTGCCAATCGGCCCCGGAAGTAGCCATTCAGCTTTTATGATGGCACCTGGATGTTTCACCTTTTCATTGGTAATGCCTACCTGTACTGGCGACAGTAACGGTGTGTTGACCATTAACCCTGGTGTTACTTTGGTAGGGGGTGCTCCGTTTCATTATTCAGTAAATGGCGGGCCATTCATTCCCATTAATAACACCACCCTCGTTGATGATGGTACCTATGTTATTGTCTTACGAGACGGTACTATGGCAACCTGTACAGATAATGTGGTGGTTACAGATCCGGGTCCGGTCACTTTTTCTACTTCGGGCCCAGGCATAGGTTGTATTGGTGGAAGCACAACGATTACCGTTTCTGCCACAGGTGGCGGTGGATATTCCATTCCTCCGAACACAGGACCAACCTATCAGTATTCAAAAGATGGTGGATCAACTTATCAAGGCTCCAATGTTTTTGCTGGTTTAGTTGCCGGCACATACCCGATAAAGGTAAGAACGACAAGTGGTTGTGAGTCTGCAGTTGTTCCTGAAATTATTGGTCAACCTACCGCAATCGGACAAGCCGTTTCTCATGCAAACGAAACGCCATGTAACAATTCTAATAACGGAACGATTACGATTACCCCGTCTGGCGGTACAGGGCCTTATGATTATGCAATCACAGGGCCGGGTACATTTTCGGTTTTCGCAGACCCGGGTCCATTTACCTATACTGGTTTAACTGCGGGTTCCTATCAAGTTCGTACCCGTGACGCCAATGGTTGCCAAACAGGTGATACTTCAATCACGATTGGCCAACCAGTCATGGTAACCTTTACCTCCTCAGTAGATAGCACCTTGTGTGCAGATTCTAGTAATGGAGCCATTGATATGGCTATTTTAGGAGGAACAGGTCCTTATACTTATTCTTTAAATAACGGTTCTTCGTTTTGTTGTGCCCAAGCAGGCCCGGTAATAACTACCGGAAATATCTTGATGGCCAATACCTATTCTGTAATTGTAAGGGATGTAAATAGCTGCCAATCCCATGCAAATGGTACCGGCCCTGCCGTTCAAGTGTATGAGCCCGTTGTAGTCAATGGTGTGATTGGCGCAGTTTCCCACTCTTGCCCAAGCCCACAGGGAACTGGCTCAATTGCCATGACAGGTACAGGTGGTTCATTTTTCAGGGAATTTGCTTTAGCACCGGGTGGTCCTTTTTTCGGACCCAATGCACATACATTTACAGGTTTAACTCCGGGGGCCAAAACCATATACACCCGCGATGCAAACGGTTGTCCAGATCCCGTTCCTGCTCTACAAACCATTAACAACCTTGGGGCACCCACTGCAGCGATTACCGTAATTACTCCAAACCCGGGTTGTTTAAACCAAACGATAAGTTTCACCGGAACGGGTGGCGTAAGTTATGCCTGGTCTTTTGGTTCGGGTTCATCACCCTCAACCGGAACAGGTTCTGGCTCGTCTTCTGCATTCTCTACTATTGGAACTAAAACAGTATCATTTACCGTTACCGACGGTAACTCTTGCACAAATTCTACCTCTACTACGCACAGCATAAATGGAGGAATCACCATTACCAATACGCCAGCAACTTTTGTAGGAGGATGGAATGTCTCTTGTAATGGAGCGACAGATGGTTCGATTAACGCTTCTGTTTCAGGTGGAGTGGGCGTAAAGCAGGTCAGAATTAATGCAGGTGCATGGCAAAACCAGCCCTTCAATTTTACTGGCTTGGCAGCAGGAATGTATAC
>JAYSVQ010000467.1:0-3537 GCA_043718485.1 Bacteroidota bacterium | reverse complement strand
CTCAATTGTAGTAAATTCCTCGCCAGCACAAGTTAACCTTGGGCCAGACCAAGTGATTTGTAATGGCCAGAATGTTTCGCTTGTAGCCAATTGCAGTGGTTGTACCTACAATTGGAGTACGGGCGCAACTACATCTTCCATTTCGGTTAACACACCGGGAACCTATTCGGTTACCGTATCAGACCCTTTGGGTTGTAATGCAACTGACCAAATTACTTTAACAGCAGGAAATGTGGTAAACGCTGATTTTAGCTTTCCCGCACAAGTATTAATGTTATCACCCATCGTATTCACAGATTAAACCAGTCCTGTTGCAGTAAGTTGGTTGTGGGATTTTGATGACGGAAATTCTGCTACTACCCAGAATCCATCACACACCTATCAGGCAATGGGAATCTTTAATGTGTGTCTGATTGCAAGTGATGGCACCTGTTCTAATTCCCACTGTGAAACGGTAAATGTTCAAGCGCCGGTAGGGGCAGATGAGGAACTTGAATCTGGCCTTACTTTATACCCAAATCCTGCAAAGGACTTGGTAATCGTTGAATTTAACCTCACAGATAGCCGTTCATTGAACCTTGAAGTCCAAGATTTAACTGGGAAGGTTTTACATTCCGAGGTGATTAATACGTCAATCGCAGGAAAACAGAATCTGAATCTCGAATCCATTTCTTCCGGAATTTATTTGGTGAAAGTAGTTTCAGATAAAGGCGGAAGTTGGATTAGGAAGTTAATGCTTACGAAATAGTTTTTCAGAGCGCTCATAAAAAAGGCCGGTATGCACCGGCCTTTTTTATTGCCATGAATAGCTAAAGGGGTTTGAATTGCTCAAACGTTTCTTTGCAATTTAAGCAATGATGAATCGCCCTGCAGGCGGTTGGCCCAAAAGGATTGATGAGTTTGGTTTTTGTAGATTGACATTTCGGACATACCGCATTCTCCAAAATATTCATCGTTAACATACCATCAAAAGCGGGGGGAGGGGAAAGACCAAAATTCTTTAGCTGAACTTTTCCTTTATTCGAAATCATATTGCTAGACCAAGGGCGATTATAGAGCACCTTCACCTTCACGCGTGTTAAACCATGTTTGTTTAATACTTCAATGATGTCGCTTTCCATTCTCTCCAATGCAGGGCATCCTGAAAAGGTTGGAATCATCTCAATCGTCCACGTGCCTGATTCTTCTTTTACATCTGCGATGATGCCCAAGTCCACAACTGAGATAACCGGAATCTCAGGGTCTTTAACTTCTTCCAGAATCTCAAAAATCCGTTCTCTTGAAAAGGGAATTTCCACGCCTTCTACCAAGTGGCATTTGGGTCTAATACCAACACTTCAGTCATTTCTTTGAGCATGCTTGCCAAATGGGGGCTATGTTTTCCGTTTCGGCCACCATAAAATTGACTTTGGTCTTTTACCTCAGGTAGCCTTAGATTGCAGGAGGTAATAAAGGCGGTGCACTCCTTTTCCCATTTAATTTTCAATTCCGTTTCGGTAAGGCAAATTCCTTCCTTTTTTAAATCCTCATCAAAAGGGGTAGGTTCAAAAATAGAGTAGGCGAGGGGCCAGGCACGGTTCAATCCATCTTGAAGTCTCTGTTTTGCTTCATCAGAGGATTGCGAGAGTTGCTGAATCCAGGTGCGTGCATGCAAAATGTGATATTTTTCTTCGCGAATGATTTTCTTACTTAATTCAGCTAAAGGCGCAAATGACGAAAGATTTAAATCTTCTAATCGAATGTGTTCGGCAAGGTCATACAACAAATGCCGCATGAGAGAGAAGGCATAATCACCAATTGGGTATTCAACCAAATGGCAAGAAAGGAATTCTGTTTCTTTTCTTTGAAAAGCCAAAACATCGGGTTCAGGTCCGCCAAAAAATTCCTGAATCAAACTATAATAGGCCTGCGCATGGCCGATTTCATCTTGGGCCATTGAACTAAAGGCAATATCTTCTTCCAAAATTGGGCCTAAACCTGTCCATTCTGAATTTCGATGTCCGATGACTAATTCATCATCTCCTAATCTGGTGAGGAGGTTTTTAACTGCTTCCTGATTCATATTATTTTCGGATTACGACAGATGATTTTTTCTTGGGTGCGATAGATTCGCCTTTTTCAAGGGCTACATTATCTCTGTATTTTTCAATTACATCTCGGTTTTTATAGCCAAAGGCTTCCCGATAACTTTTATCGGTTGCCGGCTCAAACATGTCTGAATCGGAGTAAGCTGTGGTTACAATATCTTTTGTTTTTACTACCCAAAGGTTTACGCATTTCATTCTGCGGGCGTATTGCTCTTTTGCAAATACCATAGCAAGTTCATCACCGGGGGCATGAACACTTCCGACATGAACATGTTGCGTTCCACGAGATTTTTGGTGAAAAACCTCATAGGTTTGCCATTGGTCAAGTACTTCTTTTTGTTTGTATTGTTCTGCCTCGGGTAAATCTACTCCGGCAATTCTGGGATCGAGTGAAACGATTTTCATAGTTTTAAGCCAATGGCATTACGTATTCCTCATTTTTCTTTTTAAGCGCCTCTCTTACCCATCGCCCATTTTCTTCGGCATGTCGGCGAACCGCAATGCGCTCGGCATTGCAAGGGCCGTTGCCTTTTATGACCTCAAAAAATTCAGCCCAATCAGGGTCGCCATATTCCCATTTTCCGGTGACTTCATTTTTTTTCAATTCTTTATCCGGAAGGGTAAGGCCCAATTCCCAAAGTTTAGGAACATACATATCAATAAATTGCTGACGCATGTCTTCATTGGAAGCCATTTTTACTTTCCATCTCATGAGTTTTTCACTGTGTACCGAAACATCATCCGGAGGGCCATGAAAATGCATCAAGGGTTTCCACCAGCGGTTGAGCGCCTCTTGTACCATTGCTCTTTGTTCGCTTGTTCCTGTGGCCAATCGCACAACCGAATCATGGCCATATTTTAGGTGGAAAGATTCTTCATAGCAAATTCGCTCCAGCGCCCGGCAATACGGGCCGTAAGAGCCTTTCGCATTAATCGTTTGATTTACAATCGCACCTGCATCCACTAAAAAGGCAATAACAGCAGTGTCTGCCCAGGTTTTTGCCGGGTAGTTAAAGATATTTGAGTATTTTGATTTTCCTGAAATCAAGTCATTAATCATGTCTTCTCTCGACTTACCCAAGGTTTCAGCAGCGCTATACAAAAGTTGAGTATGCCCAACCTCATCCTGCACTTTTGCCATTAAAGCAAGTTTTCGTCTGAAACTTGGGGCACGGGTTATCCAAGTGCCTTCGGGCAGGGCACCGATAATTTCAGAATGGGCATGCTGCTCAATCATGCGTATCAATTGACGCCTATATTCAAAAGGCATCCAATCCTGGGGTTCTACTTTTTCACCCGCAGCGATCATGGCTTCAAATGCCGCCAATTTTTTTGGGTCTTCTTCATCAACTTTTTTGCCCTGATTATCAAAATCAGGCATAGACAAGCTACCGTACATATTGGGTGTGTTTAAATTTTATAATATTTTTCTCTGGCTGAAACCGTGTAT
>JAYSVQ010000466.1:0-3549 GCA_043718485.1 Bacteroidota bacterium | reverse complement strand
TCGGTAGTAGTTGTTGACTAAAAATTAAGCCGTACAAAAATGTGTACGAATTCAATGAATCTGGGTTTCCCAATAGGCTAATTTTCTAAACGGAAATTAAGGCTTAATTCTCGAATAAACAATTTCACCATTGATTAGGGTCAATTCAACATTTGCCTTAATAATTTCTTCAGGTTCACAAAATGTGAGGTCGGTGGGGATGACCACCAAATCGGCCCATAGCCCCTTTTTAATCTGCCCCTTTACCTTCTCCTCAAAATTTGCATACGCTGCCCAACTGGTCATTGCTTGCAAGGCCTCGTAACGAGAACAACTTTGCTCCATTTGGTAACCCGCCATCGGGTAGCCACTTAAATCTTTTCGTTCACAGGCAGCATAGAGCGTATAAAGCGGATTTATTTTTTCAACCGGAAAGTCGGTTCCGAATGCAATTATATGGTTTTGTTGTAATAAGCTTTGGTAAGCAAAAGAATGCGATTCTCGGTTCATTCCCAATCTTCTGTCAGTCCAGTACATATCTGAAGTCGCGTGGGTGGGCTGAACGGATGGAATAATCTGATAGGTCGAAAATAAGGCCATGTCATCAGGGTTTACTACTTGAGCATGTTCAATTCGCCAACGATGGTCTGTGACTTGCCCAATTACCTCACCATAAGTTTTTAAAAGTAAGCGATTGGCAGAGTCGCCAATGCAATGGGTATTCATCTGAAAATCCAGACCCCGAATTTTTATTGCCATTTCTAAATAGTAATCCGGCGAGTGCAATAAAAACCCGTGTGTATCTTTTTGGTCTGTGTAGGGAGATAATAAGCATGCACCTCTTGAGCCCAAGGCTCCATCTGCATAAATTTTAATAGCGCAAACGTGCAGACGGTCTTCGGTTATTTTCCCGTTTTTTGCAAAGAATTCAAAATTTTCCTTCGAGGGATTTGCCATCGCATAAATTCTCATTTTAAGTATGCCTGCTTTCTGAAGGCTATCTAAAAATTGAATTTCCCTTAAATCGAGCCCGGCATCTGATAAAGTTGAAATGCCAAATGAAAAGCATTCTTTTTCGGCTTTTTGTAAGGCAGAAACATAAGCGGGACCAAAATCTTTAGGGATACGTGCCTGCACAGAATCAACTGCATTATCTAAAAGAATTCCGGTCATTTTTCCGTTTTCAAATAGTATTTTTCCGCCGTGGATTTGGGATTGGTCTGTAATCCCGGCAAGCCTGAGCGCTGCTTTATTTACTAAAGCCGCGTGCCCATCTATTCGCTGCAAAAAAACCGGGCGATCGGGATATTTACTATTTAAAATATTGTAATTCGGAAAGGATTTGCTCATCCAATCATTTTGATCCCATCCTCTGCCTAAAATCCAGCCTTTCGGGTTTTGAACGGCAAAACTATCTACAAGCGAAAGCACGGCGTCAAAAGAAAGCGTTCCGACTAAATTAATTTGGGATAGCGTTCTAGCATATCCCATAAAATGGCAATGCGCATCAATAAAACCGGGAAAAACCGAAGCTCCATTCAAATCGATAATGCTATCATACGTAAATTCAGATAACATCATTTCGGTAGGGCCTAAGGCCTGGATTTTGCCATCTTTTATGGCAAGGGCCTGAACAATCGTATTCGTAGAATCCATTACATGAATTCTACCATTAATGAAAATGAGGTCTGCACTTCGATTTTTACAGGAGAATAATCCGGAAAGGAGCATGCAGGCTACGCAAACCCAAAGCTGTGTGCCGCCTGTTTTCAAGGGGTCAAATCTGTATTTCTCTTTCGAAAGTCTGCTCAAGTGAAATCAAAGATTCAGTTCTTTGAACAAAAGGAATGCCTTGTATTTTTTCGTTTAAAACCACCCTGAAATGTTCGGTATCACGACAATAAACCTTAACAAAAACCGAATAAATTCCGGTGGTATAATGGCATTCAACTATTTCAGGGATTTTGGCAAGCACGGCTGAAACCTCTTTAAAAGAGGAACCCTTATCGAGGTGAATGCCCAGAAAAGCGCATATTCCGATGCCCAGACGAGAAGGATCAATAACTAGACGAGAGCCTTTAATTAAGCCGATTTTTTCTAATTTTTGAATTCTTAGGTGAACGGTTGCGCCTGAAACGTTACAGGCTCTGGCTATTTCCAGATAGGGGGTTCTGGCATCTTTCATCAACTTTTGAAGGATGGCCTTGTCGAGTTTGTCTATGCTTACCTCAGATTCCATTTCTGACGGATTAAAAGATTTAGACCAATATTAGAAAGGTTTTTCAACAAAATGAAAGAAAATGATACTTTATTTTAAAAAACCATTATTTAATTGGTAAAATCTTGAATAACATAAAGAAACGAAAATTCAGGAAAAATACTTTTTTAGGTTATCTGCTGCTTTTGGTTCCATTCTGCCTGCAGCAACTAATCTCAACTCTCTTCTGCGAAGAGAACCTTCAAATAAGGCTAAATCCTCTTCCGTTTCAGGCTCTACCGGCGGTACGGGAATAGGACGACCGGTTTGATCAACAGCAACAAAAGTATAATATGCTGAATTGCAGTGCCTTCTGTCAATTGTGAGCATATTTTCAGCCCAAACATCCACCCTCACTTCCATCGAGGTGTTAAATGCCCTGATTACCCTTGCTTTCAATTCCACGATTTCGCCAAGTTTTATTGGAGATTTAAAATCGACGAAATCAACAGATGCGGTAACCACCACTCGATTAGAATGCCGTTGAGAGGAAATGGCGGTTACAATATCCATCCAATGTAAAAGTCGTCCGCCCATAAGG
This sequence comes from Bacteroidota bacterium, assembly GCA_043718485.1. Taxonomy (GTDB): domain Bacteria; phylum Bacteroidota; class Bacteroidia; order J057; family JADKCL01; genus JAYSVQ01. The sequence continues at coordinate 772 of JAYSVQ010000466.1, read as the reverse complement.
TTTCCAAGCACGTTTGTATCATTTGGCAAAACCAGCTCAGTCATTTGGGCTAAGGTTTCTGCGGGTCGTTTAATTTTCATAATGCAAAGATACTTCTGGCACCTCCAACTTTTTGCCTTCGCAAAAAAACGATTTTAGGAGTTTAAAAAGGCAATTTGGGGATGAATACAGTGGAGGGAATGAAGGGTGAAAAAAATACTTGAAAAACGAAACCCGGGATTACCCCGGGTTTTGAAGTTTAGAATGCTGTACCTAATTACTTCTTTTTAATAAAAAATACCACCAACTATATTACTGACGCACCAATTTGGTGCTGATAGACTTTTGCCCTTTTTGAAGGTAAACGATATATATTCCGGATTTCCAATTTTCAATCGTAAAGGTAATTTTGTTAAAACCCTTAAACGCATATACGTTTTCATTGTAAATGATTTTGCCTGTCATATCCTGAACCTGAATTTCAGTAAAGGCCTCATCGTCTGAGTTAAATGCAATTTCAGCATAATCCGTTGCAGGATTAGGCTTCAAATAATCCAGAACAAATGAACCTGAGGCGCTCACCATGGTTTCAGCCGGTGGACTTAAAATAGGCGCCCCGTCTTGTCCTTGAAGCCTAACGCGGTAAAATACACGTCCTTCAATGGTTTCAGGAAAAAGAAAATGGTAGTGGTTTTCACCCACTGCCGCATCGTTTGCATTCATTCGAATAACTTCAGTAAAGTTTTTGCCTTCCTGAGAATGCTCAATTACAAATTCAGCGGGTGCAGAAGGC
>JAYSVQ010000465.1:0-3550 GCA_043718485.1 Bacteroidota bacterium | reverse complement strand
GAAATCATAATTCGAGAAAAGAGGTTCAGAATGACAAGAATTGCAATGCGTTCGAAACATGGCATACCCTTTTTTCTCCTGGTCTGAAAATTGACCTTCTCCTCTTTTTACCCGATCATATTTAGCGTTTGCAGAGATTAGGGTCAACTGAAATTGAGAAAGGGCTTTCAGTAGTTTTTCACCTGTAATGAGGCTGTCGCGGTATGCAGAATAGAATAAAAAAGGATAATTTCTATCTCCTTGTAATTTTGCAACAACATTTTGTATGCTTTCGCCCATTTCTTTTTTATGGCTAATGGGAGCTAAAGCCTGCATGTCGAGGTGGTTAATGGCGCCATCCCACATAAAAGATTTTTGCCATGCCAAATTAAATAGTGCAGGCGCATTTCGGTTTCCGATTTGGTCGGCAATTCCGTGACTTAGGTCGTGGTCTGTATGCGCAAACGCATTGTAGGGTGAGTGGCAGGAGGCGCATGAAATTGTATTGTCAAGTGATAACTTTGGGTCAAAAAATAATTTCCTACCGAGTTCAACTGTTGAAATATGTAAAGGATTTTTTTTAAAATCATATTCGGGTTTTGGGAAATAAGTTGGATAGATGAAGTCAATCGTATTTTTTGAGAGAAATGACATCCCCCAAAATCCTATCACAAAAATTAAGGCCCAATTCTTTTTCATTCAGATATATAAAAGAGGGTGGAAAGAATGTGTGCCATTTCAACTGCTTTTTCATTTGGACTCATAATCTCATACGTTTCCGCTACATTTATTTTTTTGAATAGCGTATCAATAGACAGTTGAATGGAAATTTTTTCGGAATCCGGAATTTTTAACTCGACAAAATGGTAGGTGTTAAACGGGTCTTGGTACCCACCTAAATGATATTGAAACTGATGATTTCTTGCCGGGCAACGCTCCGTTATTCCCTCCAATTTGAAATGAATGTACCCACTTTGCCAGGTCCAATACATGCCTTTCGTGGGGTCTAAATCTTCACCAAAAACACCTGAAACACTAGTTAAACTATCTATTCCCAAGCCAAAACGAATCGAATTAAACCTTACATTTTTATCAATCTGAAATGATAGCTGCCTTGATTCCGGTTTTTCAACATCAATAAGAAAATGTTTTTTCTCTGGAGAAAACACTCTTTCATCATTTTGAAATAAGGCAAGTTCTGAAATGTAAAACCTTAGTGTTTCAATAAAAATGCTGTCTGCTTCCGTTTCGAATTTGTAATTTTTCCCAAGTTCAATTTCTTGATTGTTAAATGTGGGGACAAACAGAAATTTAATGCCCCTCACCTGCGCAGCAAGGTAATGAATAGAGGAAAGAAGTAGGATTGAAAAAAGTACTTTCACTTTTTCTTCGGCGGTTTATGTGAAAAAATTTGTCCTAATTCTTTTACCAATTCTTTAAAATCAGTTTCTTGTTCTCCATTACAAAGGGCCTTTATCTCAAGAAAATGATGGTAATGGTTTTCCTCAATCTGTTTTTGGAGAAATGAAATTTTATTTGTCAGGGAATCCAACAGCATCGGTTCTTCATCTTTTACCAAATTTTTGTAGAGTTCATTTTTTATTTCTCTGATTTCATTATCTTTTTGTTCAATTCCTACCCTATGCTTTTTAATAAGTTGATCATACGCTTCAATTTGATTCGCATTAAAGTGAAGCTTTTCAATAATCTTGTTTCTGGGTTTGTCTGGGTGAAAATGCGCTCCTTTTTGGGTGATAATTATTCCAACCAAAATCAAGTTTGATACCGACAAGGCAATAATCAGAAAAAGATAAAACCGGTTCTTATTCATTGTATAACTTATTGTCGTTTAGATTTACCCATTCTTGGTTAGATTCCGTTTGTTTCAAGCGCTTAGCCACGGCATAAAATTCGAGCGAAAAACAAAACATGAGAATAGCGGCAGCTGCGCTTATCCAGGTCAAAGAAATTCGGTTTTGTTTGTTTTCCTGAATTCTCAACATGATTTTTTCAAAGAGCCCGGAAGGGGCCTCAACCTCGTGTATGCCTGATAATGAATCCAGAATTGATTCCATATAAACCTTAGACGACCTTTCTTTCATTTTCCTTCGGTTGATTTTAAAAGTTTTTCTAAATTTTGTTTGGCCCTTTGAAAAAGGGATTCAATTCCTTTTTCGCTCATTTTCAGGACTTCTGCGGTATCTTTTATGGACATGTTCTCGATTTTCAAAAGAATCAGCGCATTCTTTTGATTAATCGGTAATTGATTAATGGCCTTGAAAATATGAGCGACCGCCTCTTTTTGCTCTAAATCTACCCCTGGGTGGTTGAAATTTGAGAGAGGGTTTTGAGGCTTCTGCTCTTTAATTGGCTTAACAGAGAACAAAGCCCACCTTTTCTTTCGCTTCTTTGCCTTTAAAAAATCGAGTGATTTATTTACGGCAATCCGATATATCCACGTTTTTAGCTGGGCATTATTTTTGAAGGATTCAAGTTTTTCGTGGATAGCCAAAAAAACATCCTGCGTGATTTCTTCAGCGTCTTCTGCGTTTTGCGAATAGTGTAGTGACAGGTTATAAACCACATTTTTATACAGTTTATAAATTTCCTCGAAGTGCATTTAACGTTTAACAATGGAAAACCGAATGTAGTAAAATACATTGGAAAAGCTTGAAATGATTTTCTAGAATGGAGGGGAATCTCATTACCTATAGCAGAAATGAGACGAATCGTGAGCTGAATTCTTATTAATTAGAAATGTCTGGGAAAAGTTTTCTTTAGCTTTGTAGCAGGTCTTCTTATTCGGGTAGGCCTTTCTTAGTGAGGTAAAAATACATGAAATTCAAAAGCGTTAATCCTTATAATGGAAATGAAGAGGGTGAATACCAGTGCCTATCAAGTAATGAGGTTTCGAATAAAATAGCCGAAGCACAATCCGCATTCCTTTCGTGGAGAAACATTTCTATTGGCAACCGTGCAATTCTATTGAAGAGGGCAGGGGAGGTTTTAAATGAAAATCTGGAGGAATACGCTCAAATGATTACAATTGAAATGGGAAAGCCGATTTCAGAAGCAAGGTTAGAAATCAAAAAGTGCGTTTGGGCTTGTGACTATTATTCCGAAAATGCTGCGCAATTTTTGGCAGATGAAATTATTCAGACCGATGCTGAAAAAAGTTTTGTGCGATGTGACCCGATGGGTATTGTGCTTGCCATTATGCCTTGGAATTTTCCTTTTTGGCAAGTTTTTCGGTTTGCCGCGCCCATTCTCATGGCAGGCAATACAGCCCTATTAAAGCATGCGCCCAATGTTTTTGGATGCGCTACTTTAATCGAGGAAGTTTTTAGTAAAGCCAGTTTCCCAAAAGGGGTGTTTCAACATTTGATTATCCATCACGATCAAATTGAATCCATAATTGCGCATGATGCTGTTCGTGCCATTACGTTCACAGGAAGCGATAAGGCAGGTTCAATTGTGGCCGCGTTATCGGGAAAGTTTATCAAGAAATCGTTACTTGAATTAGGCGGTAGCAATGCATTTATTGTTTTGGCCGATTCCGATATTGACAGGG
>JAYSVQ010000464.1:0-3553 GCA_043718485.1 Bacteroidota bacterium | reverse complement strand
CAAGAAGACAATTTCAGCATTTCAAAAAGCGACACTTTTATCAATAATTTAATGGATAATCTTGCGATTTTAACCTGGTCAGCTATCGCCATCGCCATGATTACGCTTTTTTCAGCGGCCTTAAGTTTAATGAATATTATGCTCGTTTCGGTTACGGAACGCACAAAAGAAATTGGAATACGTAAGGCAATGGGCGCCACCCGATTTAATATTCTATTTCAATTTCTGTTAGAGGCTTTAGGCATTTGCAACGTCGGTGGAATTTTAGGGGTATTGCTGGGAATTTTAGGCGGGAACATTATCGGTTTTGCCATCGGCGGGGGCTTTATTATTCCCTGGCTGTGGGTAAGTGTAGGCATCGGAATTTGCACCGTAGTAGGCTTAGGTTCAGGGCTTTACCCTGCCTGGAAAGCGGCACGCGTTGACCCGATAGATGCCTTAAGGTACGAATAAAAAAAACCGCCCTTTTGAGGCGGTTTCCTTTGTAAAGAATTTCTTATTTGTCTTTGGCTACCACCTCAATGGTAACCGTAGCTTTTACTTCTTTGTGCAAATCAAGATGCACGGTATAAGAGCCAAGCTCTTTGATGTCATGGTCAAAAGAAATTCGGCGGCGGTCAACTTCATATCCCATTTCCTTGAGTTTATTCTCAACCATAAGATGCGTTACCGAGCCAAATAATTTTCCGTCGACACCGGCAAGGGTTGGAATCAATAGATTCACCTTGCTTAGATCATCCGCAATTTTCTGTGCATTGTCTTTAACGTGCGTTTCTTTGTGCGCCGCTTGTTTACGATTCTCCATCATTACCTTTTTGCTGGAAGGAGTAGCAACTACAGCGACACCTTGAGGAATAAGATAATTTCTGGCAAAACCGTCTTTTACGTTGACAACGTCATTCTTTTCGCCTAGACCTTTATAGTATTTTTTAAGAATGATTTCCATAATTACTTTAATTGATCGGTTACGAATGGAAGAAGGGCAAGGTGACGCGAACGCTTGATTGCCTTTGATAATTGGCGTTGGTATTTTAGACTCGTACCTGTAATTCTTCTTGGAAGAATTTTTCCTTGTTCATTCACAAACTTGAGCAAGAAATTTGGGTCTTTGTAATCTATATACTTAATGCCTGCCTTTTTAAAGCGGCAATACTTTTTAGGCATTTTACCGCCGTGGCGAATTTGATTGGCCGCTGTTGGCCCGATTGGGTCTCTGCCCGCCGGGCTTTCTTTTTCTTTTACTTCTGACATGTTAAACTTCCTCCCTTATGGTTAATGTTCTTTTGCGCTTGACAAGTGTTTTATCGGCATTTTCTGCTTTAGTAGCAGCCGAATCTTTTGCCCTGCGTTTTTCATTGTAGGCAAGCGCATGTTTATCTAAGGAAACGGTAAGTTGCCTGATAATGCGCTCATCATAGGAAAATTCAAGCTCAAGTTTGCTAATAAAGGCACGTGGGGCTTTGAATTCAATAAAGGTGTAGTAACCGTTGTGGTGACGACCAATCGGGTAAGCAAATTTTAATTGCCCCCAATGCTCTTCATTGATAATCTTTCCCTCATTGTCTTTTATCAGCTTCTCGAACTTAGACGCCAGCTCCCTGTACTCTTGTTCAGTTTGCTCCGGTAAAGAAATGAACGTGGTTTCGTACATTCCTGTGGCATCTACCTTAGTTTTGATCTCCATCATGGGGTCAAATTTGAGTTGATAAATGAATGATTTTTAAAAAATAGCCCCAAAGGTAGAAAAAAAGGATGGATTGTCAATTCTAAATTCCGGTTAAAAAGGCCTTAGCTTCTCTTTTTGCAAAGATTATCAACGAAAAATGTGAATTTCATCTTGTTTTTTCCCTTGTTAAGACTCTTTGTTCCTTCCATTTTTGCAGACCCGTGGAAGGATTCATTGTTTCAGCCAGAAAATATCGTCCCGACAGCTTCGAATCTGTTGTCGGTCAAGGGCATGTGACCAATACCCTCAAAAATGCATTAAAATCTAATGAGCTGGCGCATGCATTTCTTTTTAGTGGACCTAGGGGAGTAGGAAAAACCACCTGTGCCCGCATTTTAGCTCGGGCTATTAATTGTACCAGCCCTTCTGAAAACGGCGAACCTTGCAATACTTGCGATTCCTGCAAAGGATTTTTGGAAAGCCGTAGTTTGAATATTCATGAATTAGACGCTGCTTCCAATAACTCGGTTGATGACGTTCGCAGAATTATTGAACAGGTTCGGTATGTTCCCACGGGTGGGAAAAAAAGTGTGTTCATCATTGATGAGGTTCACATGCTTTCAACGGCTGCCTTCAATGCCTTTCTTAAAACCCTCGAAGAGCCGCCCGCTCACGCTGTTTTTATTTTAGCCACAACAGAGCGCCACAAAATTTTACCTACCATTCTCTCTCGTTGTCAAAAATTTGATTTCAGAAGAATTAAAGTTGATGATACGGCCCGCCATTTAGAAAGTATCTGCAAAAACGAAGGCATTCAGTATGAATTCTCTGCCTTGCAGCAAATCGCATTAAAATCAGATGGAGCATTGAGAGATGCACTCAGCATATTTGACCAAATCGTTTCCTTCAGCCAAAAAAATCTGACTTTTCAGGTTGTGCTTGAAAATCTCAATATTCTGGATTATGATTATTTTTTCAGAACGGTTGAGCTCATGCTTTCAGGAGACCATGTATCTATGTTTTTGTTGTTAAATGAAGTGGTCGAAAAAGGATTTGATGTCAAAGATTTTATTATTGGCCTGAATGAGCATTTGAGAAATCTCTTAATTTGTCAGCATACTGAGACCTTAAAACTGCTCGAAATTTCAGAAGCGATTGAAAGAAGGTATATGGAACAAAACAAAGCCCTGAAAAACCGGGGAACTTTGTTGTTGAATGCATTTAACCTTTGCACCGAAGGCGAAGCTAAAATTCGCACCTCAGGAAATCCAAGATTCTACTGTGAATTGTTGTTGATGAAACTCGCTTATTTAGATCAGGCGATTTCAACCCAAACGCCAGAAAAAAAAAAGCCTGAATCTGAGTCCGGCTTAGAAAAAAATAACTCCGCATCAGTTTCCGTTCCAAAGGTAGAAATCCAGAATAAATCGACTGCGCCTACTCCGGTAGTAACTTCAGAAGGAAAAAATGTTTCCACCGAAAATAGCAAAAAAAAGCGTTTTGGTTTAGTGAATGACTTAACCCAAGCAAGAAATCACGCGCAAACCCAGGAAAAGGCAAGTCCTGACCTTATTCCACAAGAAGAGCAAGATTTGCTTGATAAAATGGTTGTTATCGACAAGCAAGCCTTCACCATTGCATTAAGCCAAATTCGAAAAAAACTAGAGAGCTCCAAACCTTCTATTGCGCCGGTATTAGATTCAGATTTCAGATTCGAACATAATTATTGGATACATACGGTTTACAGTGAAATTCAGAAGAAAATGCTCGACGATGAAAAGAGCATCTTAAAAGATTTACGAGAAATGCTCGGCATTCCCTCGCTCAGGTTAAAAATTGAGTTGAAAGAAGGCAAGAAAAATCCCAGAGACTTGGCCCCTTACACGA
>JAYSVQ010000463.1:0-3563 GCA_043718485.1 Bacteroidota bacterium | reverse complement strand
CAACAGTACCAGTACCGCTTCCCGTAAGATCAGCATGTGGGTCATTTTCAAGAGACAGTTCTTTAACTTACGATAATACACCTCCCATGCTTATCTTTTGATGCACACTTGGGAGATTTTTTTTTATGATATGAGTAAAAGAATATACAATAAATCTCCCCTTTCGTTTATCGATCAGATAATTTTGCTGAAAAGAAGGGGCTTAACGGTTTCCGAAACTCCCAAGGCATTGTCCTATCTTCAGGAAATCACCTATTACCGATTGAGTGCCTATTTTTTGCCTTACCAGAATGTAAAGGATTCATTCAATGTAGGCGTCAACTTTAATCAAATTATTGATACTTACACAATCGATCTGGAACTGCGGCTCCGCATCTTTGATTGTATTGAACGCATTGAAATCGCAATCCCCAGCCAATTTCACCCTTCAATTCGTTTCCCATTCATTAAAACCTTGGAAATCAGCGGTCAATCAACAGTCCGAGAATTTGTTATTTTTGTGGAAACGACAGTAGCATGAGTATAACCGTTTTGGATTTCGAAAAACCGGTTTTAGAGTTGGAGGAAAAGCTAGCGGAATTAAAAACTTCTGCTGAGCAAAGCGGTATCAACATGGAAGTTTCGGTGCAGGATTTAGAAAAGCAAATTCTCAAAAAGAAAAAAGAAATTTATGGGAATTTAAGCCGTTGGCAACGCGTACAATTGTCTCGTCATCCGGAACGACCCTATAGTTTAGATTTTATTGAAAATATTTCTACAGGTTGGACAGAATTGCATGGCGACAGATTGTTTGGAGATGACAAAGCAATTGTTGGTGGTTTTGGAAAAATCGGGAATTATTCTGCAATGATAATTGGCCAACAAAAAGGAAGAGATACAAAGGCAAGGCAATTTCGAAATTTTGGAATGCCTAATCCAGAAGGTTACAGAAAGGCCATGCGACTGATGAAAATGGCTGAAAAGTTTAATGTTCCGGTCGTAACTTTTATCGACACTCCGGGTGCTTTCCCAGGGCTTGAAGCAGAGGAAAGAGGCCAAGCCGAAGCCATTGCAAAAAATTTAAAAGAGATGGCCGTACTTGAAGTTCCCGTATTATGCTTTGTAATCGGAGAAGGCGCATCCGGTGGTGCACTGGGAATTGGGGTAGGAGATAAAATTTACCAGTTAGAAAATACTTGGTACTCTGTTATTTCTCCAGAATCTTGCTCCTCCATTTTATGGAGAAGTTGGGACCACAAAGAAGAAGCCGCCGAAGCGTTGAAATTAACTGCCGAAGACAACCTAAAATTCAAAATTATTGACGGAATCGTGCCTGAACCCCTGGGAGGGGCGCATACCGATCCGGCAAAAGTGTATGAAAGTGTGAAGGGTATAATTCTAAAAGATTTTAAATTATTAAAAGCAAAAAGTGGAAAGCGTCTGGCGGATTCACGCATTGTGAAATTTGCTGCAATGGGACAAATCGGAAAAGTGAGCGTGAAGAAAAAATGAAAGATGCACGTTTGATTTTCCTTGCAGTTAATTTACTTTTTTGGTTCCAATCTTGTAAGGGGCCGGAATTAAAAACCGATTCACTGGAGCCGGCAAATTTAATGTTGCGGTTTTCTGACCCACTCACTTTTGAAATCGAAATTGGTGAAGAGTCAAAAGTTGATTTGGGGGTTGGCCTATATTACTTCGAAGAAAAAGTAAAATTTGATAAATCAGAGAAGGAGCCTGAAGTACTTCCGCTGTATTGCATTCTAATGCACAAAGATAGTTTGGTTAAAGACAAGAAATTTGAAGTCCGAATTCGAAATAAAAAAGATTGGATTGGAGAAAAAACCGAAAAATCAGGCGAAAAACTAGTAAAATCGCCAATTTTAAGCGATTTGAAATTGGGCGCCGGAAGTTATAAATTTAAACTTTATTCCAATTCTCCCGGAGAGGAAAACATAACCGGAATTTCAAAGGTTATGCTGTATCGTGAGAAAATTCGCAAATAGTATTTATTAAACATTTAAAACACGCCATAAATCTTTAACTATGAAAAAGTATTTTATCCTCTTATCCTTTACCTGTTTTTTCGGTTTCGCTTTATTTCATGATATGTACACAAATGGAGGTGGTGCGCCGGCTGCACGTAGCGGGGGAGCAGGTGAGCAAAACTGTACAAGCGCATGCCATACCGGCACGGTTAATTCAGGCCCCGGAACATTGACAATTACCTCTAATGCCGTGGCAGGTGAGTACATGCCAGATAGCACTTATACCATTACGGTTACCCTTTCTGAAACAGGAATCACCAAATTTGGATTTGAAGTGTTGGTTGCACACAGTGTAAGTCTATCGGGAACTGCGGGATCTGTTACCATTACAAATGCGCTTGAAACCAAACAAATTAGCTCGGGTGCCAAGCATTATGTTACGCATACTTCAAATGGTACTGCAGGTTCTGCATCCCGTTCGTGGTCTTTTGATTGGACTGCACCCAGCATAGGTGTAGGTGATGTGGATTTTCATGTGGCGGGAAATTCGACCAACTCAAACACAATGAGTTCAGGTGATAAAATTTACACCCAGAAAATTGCGCTTACCCAAGCATCTGTTGGCATTGAAAATGATATGAACCAACCTTGGCTTGGTGTGACAAATTCTTTAGGAGAAGCACAAACGGTAATTTTTAAAAATTTCCCGAATAGTGGACTAAATGTTCGCATTAAAGATTTTCAAGGAAAAATGGTGAGTAATGAATTTGTAGGAGTTGATTCTGATGAATTTCAATATTCATTGCCTACAAGCGGCCTTGGTTCTGGAATTTATTTTATTACTGTGCAAAGTCCAACCTTCAGCAAGTCCCTGAAATTTATTGTCCTTTAGTCAGGAAGTTTTTTTCGGTTTCTATGTGAGGTTGCTTTTTTGCTAAACATTATTTTTTATTTAGGATGCAACCTTCCTTTCATAAAATCGATGCCCCTTTTTTAGCCCTCATAGTTTCCATTGTGGGTGCTGAGCATTGCATTTCTGATTCAGAAATTCTTTCTGAGTATGCGCATGACCATACTGAAGACTTAAAATTCTTTCCTGATTTGGTCGTAAGGCCCGGAAATGCCCGTGAGATTGCCCTCGTATTAAAGGCTTGTAACGATGCTGGAATTCCAATTACGCCTGCAGGGGCAAGAACTGGACTTTCAGGTGGAATGTTACCTGTTTTTGGAGGTGTTATTTTAGCTACTGACCGGCTAAATAAAATCATCGAAATTGATGAGCGAAATTTGCAAGCAACGGTTCAGCCTGCGGTCATTACTCAGGTTTTTCAGCAGGCAGTTGAGGAAAAGGGGCTCATGTATCCTGTTGATCCGGCAAGCAGAGGCTCGTGCTATTTAGGTGGAAATTTGGCTGAATGTTCGGGTGGGATGCGTGCCGTAAAATATGGAATTACCAAAGATTGGGTGCTGGATTTAGAAGTAGCCCTGCCAAATGGAGAACTCATTCGCACGGGCGCAAAAACACTAAAAAACTCAACCGGATACAACGTTACCCAATTGATGATTGGGAGTGAAGGAACGCTTGGCATTATCACA
>JAYSVQ010000462.1:0-3566 GCA_043718485.1 Bacteroidota bacterium | reverse complement strand
TCTGTTGTAAATCCGGATGCAATCCGTGATGATGTGCAAATGTATAAAGGAGGAATACCGGCAAATTATGGCGGAAGAATTTCTTCTGTAACCGATGTGAGAATGAAAGAAGGCAACAGTCAGAAATTTCATGGCTCTGATGGAATGGGGCTGGTAAGTTCAAGGCTGATGATCGAAGGGCCATTGATAAAAGATGTTTCTTCTTTTATGGTTTCTGCAAGACGAACATGGATAGATCTTTTGCTTCTCGCTTCGAGTGATCCGAGGATTAAAGAAAGTACAATCTCCTTTTATGATTTGAATGCAAAAATCAATTATAAAATAAGCGAAAAAGATAGACTTTTTCTATCCGGTTATTTTGGCCGAGATGTTTTTAGTTTTCGTGATGCATTCGGAAATGACTGGGGAAATGCCACAGCTACCTTGCGTTGGAATCATCTTTTTAGTGAGAAGGTTTTTGCGAATACGACCTTTATTTTTAGTGATTTTTTTTATGGATTGAATATCAGCTTTCTTGATAATTCATTTAAATTCAATTCCGGAATTAGAGACTATTCGCTGAAATCTGATTTTTCCTGGTTTGCTAGTCCCCGTTTAAAATTGCGATTTGGATATAATGGCATTTTTCATAAATTTAATTCTGGTCAATTTATTCCGGGTAGTGGTACCTCAGGAATTTATTCCGCCTACAAAATCCCTCCAGATTTCGCGATAGAAAATGCCATTTATGCCTCGGGCGAGCACAAAATTAATGAGTGGTTAAGTTTAGAATATGGTCTAAGACAATCCTTTTTCCATCGCATTGGGCCGGATTCTGTTTATTCTTATACACCCGGTTTTGAGCAAGTTACCGATACTACAGGTTATAAAACCGGTGAAATTGTAAATCAGTACAATGGCATAGAACCCAGATTTTCTGCTGTCGCATTACTTGATGAGCGGCAGTCCATTAAATTTTCATACAATAGAATGCGCCAATATCTGCATCTCGCATCTAATTCCACTGCATCTTTTCCTTGGGACATCTGGATTCCATCCGGCCCCTATGTGAAACCCCAAATTGCCGATCAGGTTGCTGTAGGCTATTTCAGAAATTTATTTAGTAATAAGGTGGAGACTTCCGTTGAACTCTATTATAAGTGGATGGGAAATCAACTGGATTTTAAGAATGGGGCTGAAGTTATATTGAATCCCGCGCTAGAAACTGAATTGCTTTTAGGCAAAGGATGGGCATACGGTGCCGAGTTTTTTTTACAGAAAAAATTGGGGCGCCTGCAAGGTTGGGTAGGTTACACTTTGAGTTGGTCTAAACGAAAAATTAATGGAATAAATGATGGAAACGTCTATTTTGCCAAAAATGACCGAAGGCACGATGTTTCTTTTGTTTTAATGTATGACATTACAAAGCGCTTTAACGTGGCGGCAAATTGGATTTATTATACAGGGGCAGCCACTACTTTCCCTCGCCATAAAATGATTCTTAATGGTTTTACTGTGCCTGTTTATTCTTATCGAAACCAAGACCGAATGCCAGATTACCATCGTTTTGATTTTAGTGCAAATGTAGAATTGCGGAAAAACCGAACGGCTAGATTTCAGCATGGTTTAAATATTTCGGTTTATAATGCCTATGGAAGACGAAATGCATTTTCTATTGAGTTTAGAGAAGATCCTGACACCAAGGATTTTTTCGCCGTGAAAACCTTTTTGTTTAGATGGGTACCCTCTGTGACCTGGAACTTCAAATTTTAATTGAAAACAACTTGAAAAAATATATCATTTTCCCCTGTCTTTTGTTTTCCCTTCTTTTTACCCTGAGTTGTGAAAAAGAGATTGAATTAGATTTGCCTGATTTTGAATCCAAAATTGTGGTTGAGGCTGAAGTTCTTTCTGGTTTGGGGCCGCATTCTGTAAAACTATCCAAAACGGTTTCTTTTCTCGGTGAAGGTGATAATCCGCCGATTGTGGGCGCAAGTGTAAGAATTTGGGATGATGTCGGACAAGTTGATACATTGACAGAAGTTTGGCCGGGTTTGTATGAAACTTCTACCCTCGTGGGTGTAATTGGCAGAACCTATTCCCTTGAAGTCATTGCAGAAGGGGATACAATAACCGCACAGGGGTTAATGAATCGACTGAATTTAATCGATTCCTTGAGTATGGAATTTCTACCTGAACCCTTATTCTTTTTGGATTCAGGTTGGTACGTCACTTTTCATGCACCTGAAGCAGTGGGATTGGGTGATTTTTATCGATTCAGATATTTCACAAACGATTCCTTGCATAATGATATCGACGACTTGTTCTTTGCTGATGATAGGGTAGTTGATGGCAATTATATTTCACTTCAATTTCCTTTTGACCAGAATTCGGGCGATTCAGTTAGAGTTGAAGTATTGGGAATTTCAAATACGGCCTACGATTATTATTTGACTATGCAGCAACTTATTACTTCTGCCGGAAACCCTTTTGGTTCACCGCCTGATAATGTCGTAACTAATGTTTCAAAGAATGCCTTTGGGTTTTTTCTCGTAGCTTCTATTGACCAGAAAACGGTTATTATTCCCTAAAATAATTTGGATAGGGGAGAGTAATTTTTTTTTTTTTGGAAAATTTATGGGCGATAATACTGGATTAACGATTTTGATTAGGGCAAAATCAAGGGGGGTAAATCTTTAAAATCCTTTACCTCAAGGAATATTTTTTTGGACCCATCAGCGATATAAATAATACAACCCTTAATAAACGATTTTGGCAACCAATCCGGAGCCGCAACAACCGCAGGTTGGCTCTCAAACGGGGAATCTTTTTCTTTCAAATTTGGGTTCCCTTCTCCTTCAAACTGCTCTGAAAAGCGAATGAAAAATGATTTTACTGAATCAGGTACATTGCCTTTTCCAATAATCTGATTGCTTCCCTCGGGTTGAATGTTGATTCGAAAGAGTTTCCCCTTTTGCCTGTCGCCCATCCAAACGCCTTCAACTTTCAGGCTTCCTTTCCCGGGTTTTTCTAAAAGTACATTGTAGTGATTTCCCGGACCGGAGCCTGCAGCACCCCCTGCAAATGATTGACGGGTAGCCGCCTTGAATTCTAGCGAGGATTTACAAGACACGTTAAATAGTAAAAAGAGAAAAAGACCTAGCGGAAATTTCAATAAGACCTTCATACAGCTAAACGGGATTACGTGAGAGGCCTAAATTGGGTAAAATTTTAACGAATGAAAAGTTTACCTGAAAATGTAAATCATTCCTTTATTTTTGAGCAATGATAATTCGATTTTTCTTTTTTGTTTTTATGAGTTGCGCATATCCAATTTCAAGTGTGGCTGCGGAATTGGTTATGGTTTCATTTATAGATAAACCCACGGATGTTGTGGGCAGCGATTGGAGCGATTTACCCCTTAATCCATGTTATGTTGAAGCGTTAAGAGAAAATGGTTTTAGCATTCGATATCAATTGCGTTGGTTCAATGCTGTAAGTTTAACATGTAATCAGCAGCAATTGGGTGAATTACATAACCTAAGTTTTGTAAAAAGTGTAATTTCCCTACATCATGGTATTCAACC
>JAYSVQ010000461.1:0-3570 GCA_043718485.1 Bacteroidota bacterium | reverse complement strand
TCTTTTACCATCCCAGGGAAATGCCTTATTGCCCTCAGGGTCCATGTGTTGATAAAAGACTTTTCGGCTGCCCTCGATGTCTGCATTCCAAAATAACCATGCATTGCCGAAGCCATCGATGTTTACACTATAATCATTGTATTCTTGAAGTCCCCATCCGACTGCAATTCCCTCTTCTTCCCAAATTGCTTTTCCATCCACACCATATTTCTGTATGTATAAGCGGGTTTTGTCTCTTTCCTTTTGGCGCTCATCTAACCAAGAAACCCAAATCGTGCCTTGGGCATCACCGCGTAATTTCGGCTCATATTGTTTGCCCGGCGAATCGCACACTCGCATACCTTTTTCTCCCCACATTTTGGTTCCCCTTGGATTGAATTGATTTAATAGTACTTTTTCATTGTTATCACCCAACATTGCATCCTCCCAACTTAGTATTAAATCTTCACGAAAGTTTCGCATGATTTTAGGGGAACGCTGGTGATTGGCTGAGGGATGCGGACAAATACCGCCAAAGGTCCATTCATAAATTCCGTAATGGTTTATGTGTTGCAGGTAAATTTGAGATACCTCAGAGCGGCTGTCCATCCAGGTAATATAGGCCCCGCCATCTAAATCGCTTGCCAGAGAAGGCGAGGTTTGATTGCCACTAAAACCGGTAATGGATTTTCCATTTTTACCCCAAAGTGCGAGTCCCTCGTGGCTCACCCTTTGCAGGTAGAGGTCAAATCCGGTTTCATTTATATCACGTGCATCTACCCAACATAATACTACGCCTTCATGACCATCACTTACCGCCTGAACCTGACTTTGACTGCGGGGTGCAGCCACTACCTCTACCCCATTTGCCTGCCAAAGGGTTTTTCCAGATGCACTTAAACGCTGCGTAAAAATGTCGGGATTTCCATTTCGGTCATCGCTCCAAATGAGGATAATGCCCTCGGCACCATCTTCCATGAGTATTGGTCGCACCTGATTACCGGGTGCAGTGCAAACGGGTAATCCGGCTGTTCGCCATCTTTCATCGCCGTCTTCACTAAACTTTTGTATGTAGATGTCTGCATTGTCTTTTCCATTTCGGCGGTCTGTCCATGCGAGAAAGAATTCTCCGCTACGTGCCGGAAGTATCGTCAGGTCTTCAAGCATTTCAGAATGCGAAGTATGAAATTGGGTCAAGCGAATGCCCTTGGGGTCTAACAAAGGCAAACCATTGAAATTTACTCGCTGAAACCAAGGGGATGAAAATTCCTTGTCTGTTTGGTTCTCCCATGCGCAAACCAATCCACCACGACCATCAAATAAAATAGAGGGAAAGGCTGGAACCGGCAGAGCTGCAATTTCCATTCCGCCATCCTCCCAAACCGGGTCGCCCAGGTTATCGATGCGTTGAATAAATAAATGAGATTGGTCGCTATCCTCACTTACCCATGCAAACATTTGGGTATTTACTTCTTCATTTGCAACGATGGTAATGTGCTTGTCTTGACCCGGCAAGCGGCTAATCGCAATTCCATTTTGTCCCCAAATAAAAATGCCATCTGAAATGCGCACGAGTTGCCCATAGATATCCCAATTTTGATAGCGATAGTCTTCCCAGGCCATCATAATGTGGTTTCCATTTCGGGAGACAACAGGATTGAGTTGATCTTCGATAGAGTGACAGGTTGAAAAATGGTATAGCACCTCCCCTTTTTCGTTGATGCGACAGCGGTACAGATCATATCCTTTTGAAGCATCGTTGTATTTTTCATAGAGAAAAAAACAACCACCCTCACCATCATCTACCAAGGCCGGATTTTTTTGATTTTCTTGTGCGCCGGGAAATATATTTATGCCCTCTTTGGCCCACCATCCTACGCCTTTTCGGTCCACATTCTGGCCAAAAAGGTTCCAGTATTTGCCATTTCTAAAATCCTCCCAAATCAAAATCACGCCATTACGGCCATCGGTCACCAGTTTTACTTTTTGCTGATTGTTTTTTTCGGTAACCACCGGTGCGCCCTCGCCCGGCCAATTGATGCGACTGGCAAGGTTAATATGTTGCATATAAATATCGCTTTCATCCATACCTTTTCGGCCATCTTCCCAAGCGATGAAAAAACCATTTTGCCCATCAAACAAAATTTGAGGATGGGTTTGCGGTCCTGTTGCTTCACAAAGTTTTATTCCCTCATTCTCCCACAATGCCTCACCTCTTTGATTCATCCGTTGCACAAAAATTTTAGGTAAATCCATTCCTTCTCTTCTATCCTCCCATACCACGATTACCCCACCAAAGCCGTCGGCTGTTACTTGAAAATTATCTTGCCCTGAGGCATATGCACAAACCGGAGTTCCATCTCGCTCCCATAATGCCTCACCACTATTATTTACTTTTTGTGCAAAGAGAGTTGAAAACCCAGCATTGGGCCGAGAAGCTTTCCATACCACAACATATTCCCCATCAGACACCCGCACCATTTTTACCATGGTGTTATTGGAATGAAATGAAGTGAGATTTCGGGGAATGACGGGAACACCCTGAGCAAAACTATGGGCCCGGAGAATAAAAGGTAAAAGGAGCAAAAGCCAATACCTTTTCGGTATGTATACCGCGTGGCCTATGCTTTGCAAATTGAATGTGAGGAACCTGATACTGGCGAACACATTGCGAAATTGGGTTAAAATAAGCTTAGCCTTTCCACATTTGAAGTCAGTCAATTGTGCTTGTGCGAGGAATGCTTGGTTTAGGAAATTCGGCTTGCGACAAACCGGGTGAAAATCCATCCTAAACCAAAACCAATGGCAATGCCTAAAAGTCCGCCAAAAAAAACATCAGCCGGATAATGCACCCCTGCATAGATTCTTTGCCATGTGCTCAATACAGCCAGAGCAAAAAAGGCCCACACCCCCATAGAAATCCATTTGCGGGAGGTAATGAAGAGGAGCGCCCACAGGCCCCAAAAGTTTGCGGCATGACTGGAAACAAAACCATACAATCCACCGCAATATTGATTGAGCAAATGAACATTTCCATGAAAAAAAGCCTCGGCCTGGCAGGGCCGTAACCGCATAAACCAGGTTTTAGAATAACCCGCTGCCTGATCGCTAAGCAGAATGCTTAAGCCGCAAGCAAGGGCAATAAAAAGGGCAAACACAATCCCCTTTTTTCGGATTAACAAAATGAGAACCAAAAGATAAATTGGAAACCAGGTAAGGCGATTGCCAGCATGGTACATGAGCGTGTCAAGCCAATTGGCATGAAGGCTATTCACCTGAGTAAAAAGCCAACGGTCAAGGTCTATGAAAAAATCGATCACACGAATCTATGCTGATGGAAGGTTAGAAGAAGGAAAATAGCCAAATCGATGTAAAAATAGACGGTATGAGGGATTAAAAAAACTGCTTTTTGGTTCTACCTATATTTAATCCCTACCGTGATTCAGTGCCGTCAGGTACAAGATATGGGTAGAAGATTTGAATGTACGTTTCTATTGTGCCGTTAGGTACAAGATGTGGGTAGAGTAAATTAAAATTAGTTCAATCTCGACTCCGAAGGAGTCACATGTAATTAGAAAAGATTCCGTTCCA
>JAYSVQ010000047.1:0-7969 GCA_043718485.1 Bacteroidota bacterium | reverse complement strand
GTCACGCGTGCGGAAAAATGCGTTGTTTTCATTGTACTCAATGGTAATCGGCTCATCAGGAGATTCAAAAGCATTCTTCAACAAGTTCAACGCTTTTTGGGGAACGATGAAACTTGCGTTTTCAGGTGCAGATAAATCTAAGCGGCGATACCGAACCAAGCGGTGCGCATCGGTTGCAGCGAAAGTGATGTTCTTTTTACTAAGTGAAAAGAATATGCCACTGAGAGCAGCTTTATCTTCGTCTGAAGCGGCAGCGAAAGCCGTTTTAGCAATGGCTTTTTGAAGAGAGCCGACCGGCATCGTAACCGATGAAATATTTTCTGCGGTAGGGATTCTCGGAAAATCCTCTCCGTTTTCTCCGCTGAGTTTGTATTTGCCGTTCTCAGAGCTGATTTCAATGCCGAAATTTTCTTCGTTTACAGAAACGGTGATAGGTTGCTCCGGCAGGGCTCTTAAAATCTCCATCAACAATTTTGATGGCACCGCAACTTTGATTCCCTTGCCTCTTGCCTCAATCGGCAAAGAAGTTTTCATGGAAATATCAATGTTGGTGGCAGAAATCTCGAGTACATTTTTGCCGACATCGAAAAGAAAATTTTCAATGATTGGCAAAACCGAACGAGCAGGAATTACGCCTGAAAGGCGACCGGTGTGCTTTAAAAGCGCAGAAGAAGAAACGATAAAATTCATAATGCGAATTGCAGTAGGGTACAAAGCTAAAAACCTGCTCTAACCTATTCAATCAAAAATTGAGAGATATTGAAGTTTGAGCGAAGTTTCAATGAAATTCTACTGATTTCAGTGTCAAAGATAGAATAAGGAGGCTGAATAGGCTCATAAAAGCCAGAAAAGGGGAAAACTAAATCCAAAAATGTGGATTAGCGTTGAAAACTTTTTAGGAGGGATTGGTCTTTTGGAACGGAACCAAAAAAT
This sequence comes from Bacteroidota bacterium, assembly GCA_043718485.1. GTDB lineage: Bacteria > Bacteroidota > Bacteroidia > J057 > JADKCL01 > JAYSVQ01. Next base: position 7,036 of record JAYSVQ010000047.1, on the reverse strand, counting down.
AATCCCTTTTCACCAGAAACTTCCCCAAAACATACTGCTGGGCGGTTAGCAACTCATTTTGCCCCTCAATTCGGGCAAAATAATTTTCCAGATTTTCAGGTCTTAGGTATAGGTAGATTCGGGTGGGCGGCTTTTCAAAACTTTCCAATTGAAAAACAATGTCGGCCTGCCTGTTTTTCAGGCTATCTAAATAACCCGGATACCGGGCATCTGCAAAAGTCTCTGCATTGAGATTGCCCCGAAACAAACCAAGGTAGGCATCCAGATTTTCTTGTATTCCCTTTTCACCAAGCAATTGCATTTTTTCTGCCGGACTATTCCTTGAAATGGAAAACGAAGCAGAGGAACCATAGTAATTTATGGAAACCGATTTTAGGCTGGCTGAGTCGGCAGAAAACAGAATATTGTCTCTCCATTCATTTAATTCAGGTGAATAGTAATTGTAAAGATATCCGATCTGCGCTCCGGGTCTGGTCATCACCACCGGAATATCCCCACCTTTCATCAACATTACATTTCCAGATTGTTTTGGATTCGTAGGGCCAATCATGTAAGATTTAATGTGGCCCTTATTGCCTGATACGGTAACGAGAATATGATTTTGGTTCATCAACTCCATCGCTGTTTTTTGTCCGGCATCTTTTAAGGTCTCGCGTACCTCTAGTTGATGCATCACCTTCAATAGATTTGAAATTTTTCCTTTCTGAACCGGATATTTTTCGTTTGCAATCCAATTTCCTTCTGCTTGTTTTTTCAGTCTTACCTCTTTTCTTTTTTCTCTTTTTGCATACTCCATCAATTCAATTTGGGTGATTTCGGATGTATCGGGAATTGAAAAATCTGAAGCAGGATTAAAAGAGCTGAGAGAAGGTGTGCGTACCAAAAAATATAAGCCAATTAAAAGGGCCAATGCAATGATAAGAATGTAAACGTTTTTCATGTTTTTAGGCTCTGGTAAGAATTGTTTTTTCTTTTTCTGAGAAAAGCGCGTACTGCACCAAAAATTAAGATGAGGGAAATAGGACCAAATAAATTCAAGAATCGAATCCATCCCGCCTGACCTCTCATTTTTTCTTTGTCGAGTGTGCGAATAACCACTTCTTTGGAGCGAATTTGAGTAAGCACACCCTCTCCTGAAAGGTAGTCAATCAGGTTCATGACAAAGGCCCGATTGTCATAGGGCAGACCGCCTAATTTTCCTTGATACAATTGTCCGGTTGCAAATTCCCCATCTGAAATGATTGCGATTTTAGGCGCATCCACATCCTGATTTTTGCTTAAATATTTAGCTGAAGGGGTTTTTGTTGCAAATAAATCGACAGGTGCTTCTTTTTCAGATTGAAGTCGCGTGGCAAAACTGGATGAAAAATTTCCTTTTAGAACAACCGCCATTGGAAAAGGCCCTTGGTTAAAAAGATTGGTTGGAATCTTTTCCTTAGCATAGGTTTCAACATCCAAGAATAACGTGCCTTCAACAGTGCGCGATTTATTTGAAGATTGCAATAGCACTTCTTTTTCGATTCCTAAAACCGGGAGTGTATCAATAGAAGCAGCAAATCGCATGAGCACACGATCTAAATTTTTTGTAACCGGATGATCGGGAAAACGCTCAATAATGGGTTGAAAAACCCAGGGGCGGCTTTGCATAGCAGGGCCGTGGATTGGGTTTCCCATACTCAATTCGATTCGCTCGCAATACATATCCTGCACAATATCATAATTGACTTTTATGCCCCATTTCATGAACATGTAGTCCAAATTCAAACTTCGCAGGGAGGTTAAGGTACTTGCCATTTCCCCAATGTCGAAATTGATTCTTTGCTGATCGGTCATAAACAATGCTTTTCCTCCGCGCATAAGGTACTGGTCAATTTCGTATAATTCCCTTTCAGAAAAAGAGGAATCTGGACCGGCAACAATTAAAACTTTAAAAGAGGGACTAATGGCTTCGCCATCTTTTACGCTTACACTTGCAAGTGAATAATATTGAGAAAGGGCACCCAATAAATCTTGCAAACTTCCTTGTCCGTATTCGCCATGGCCTTCGAGAATGCCAATTAATTCACTTTTTTCTCGCGACATATTGTATAGCCGGGAAAGCAGTGTGTATTCTAAATTTTGAATCGCTTTTTCAACATCAATTTCGGCTTTGCCACCCGGCAACACATACACGCAACCTTTTACTAGATTAACAATTTGAGCCTCCCCTTTATAATTCACCTTTGCATAGGGCAGCAATAAAAAATCTTTCTGTTCTGTAGGGGAAACCGATTCCGAAACTTGAAAGGGATACCAGCCTGCTTTCAAAAATTCTTTTCTGATTTCATCATCGCCCGAAGGGTCGATGAATTCATAATCGAGGTTATCGCCAGTTGCGATGCTGAGTTCCTTGAGCCAAGTAGCAATTGCATCTTGAAAAGGCCGATAACGAGCTGGCATTTCACCATCAAAATAAACCGTTATTACAGCAGGGCTATTTAAGTTTGCGCATATTTCCAGACTTGCATCCGAAACGGAGAACCTTCCCTCGCGCGTTAAGTCAATCCTAAAGAAATTGCTATCGAAAATAAGGTTAATGAATATTAAGATTCCGCCTAAAATAGCAGCCTGAATAATTAAAATCCGTATCACGCCTCCCTTTCTCATTTTCTTCTCCCTGCTAATGCGATTCGGGTACAAAAAAGGCTGAAAACGATAAGTGACATGAAGTAGATAATGTCACGGCTATCTACAACGCCTTTACTTATGTTTCGATAATGTTCATTGAGGCTTAACTTGAGTAATAAGGGATTTACTGCAGCCAGGGCATTCATCTCTGCTAAAAAATCAAAGCCTGAAAAAAAGATAAAACTCATGAACAAAGCGAGGATAAAAGAAACGATTTGATTTTCGGAAAGTGAGGAAGCGAAAATTCCCATTCCTGAAAAAATGGCGCCTAGAGCAAGTAAGCCTATATATGCGCCAATAATTGGCCCGTTGTCTAAATTCCAGGGTGGATTACCATAAACAGCCAGTGTGAAGTAATAAAATAAAGTAGGCAACAAAGAAAAGCTGATAAGAAACAATGCGGCTAAAAATTTGCCGATAATAATTTCCCAATCTCGCACAGGTTTTGAAGAAAGGATTTCAATAGTGCCTGATCTAAATTCTTCGGCAAAACTGCGCATGGTAATCGCGGGCACGAGAAAGAGAAAAAACCAGGGCGCAAATGAAAAAAGATCGTCCATTGTGGCGAGTCCGCTGATGAGTACATTGCCGCCAAAGACCCAGAAAAATAAACCCGTTGCACAGAGAAAAACGATTACCACAATATAAGCCACCAGCGAATTAAAAAACGCTGAAACTTCTTTCGAACATATGGTTAGCACATTCCTCATACGCGCGTGAGGTTTCTGAAAATATCTTCGAGCGAATGTTTCACTTTGCTAAAAGAGGATAGGGGATTTTCTTGACGCACACTTTCTTCAAATAATTTCGGCCTGATTTCAGTTTCTGCATTGCAGTGAATGCTAAACTGAAATTGTGTTTCTTTTTCAATTCGCTTTACACCGGTTTGGGAAGCTAAAAGGGTAGTATCGAAATCCGGTTTTTCAAATTCGATTTTTAAAATGATTTCATTTTCATTTCCGGCGCGCAAATTCGCTGTCGTTTCATTCGCTACAATTTCGCCTCGGTTAATAATAATGACGCGACCGGCTATAGCCTCAACTTCTGAAAGAATATGGGTAGAAAAAAGAATCGTTTTTTCTTTTCCGATTTCGCGAATCAATTCCCGAATTTCAATGATTTGGTTGGGGTCCAATCCTGTCGTGGGTTCGTCGAGTATTAACACTTCAGGGTCATGAATTAAGGATTGTGCGAGACCGACTCTTTGTCGGTAACCTTTGGAGAGCATCCCTGTTTTTTTGTGTTGCTCCCTTTCCAAGCCCGTCATTTCGATCACCTCAGCAATTCTTTTTTCGAGACCTGTTCCTCGCATTCCATAAAGTTTGCCCGAAAACCGCAAATATTCCCACACATACATATCGAGGTAAAGCGGGTTATGCTCAGGCAGGTATCCCATTCTTTTTCGCATCTCGATAGGATGTTCAAAAATGGTGTAGCCATCCATTTCAACTGTGCCCTCGTCGGGCGCAATAAAACCATTGATGATTTTCATCGTGGTGGTTTTTCCGGCCCCATTTGGGCCAAGAAAACCTAATATTTCTCCTTTTTCGGCAGAGAAACTTACCTGATGAATGGCTTTTTGTTTGCCATAAGATTTTGAAAGGGATTGGATGGATATGCCCATTTGCGAACAGAGACAAATTTAGAAAAAACCCTGAGCCTTTTTAGGTTAAAATCGGGCAAAGATTACACCGTTTTGAAGGCTACTTTCCAAAGAAATTGTAATTTACTGCTTCATTCCTCAGCCCATGGATATTTTTACACCCATTATTTCAGTTGGTTTGGCCTTCTTGGGTTTGTTTTTCTGGTTTCTGACCCGAAAAAATGAAAGCCAACTTTTGGCTTGGGCTTTTTCCATTTTAGGAATTATTACCCCGATTTTATGCAATTGGCAATTCCAATCTTTGCCGCCTGAATTTTGGATGCCTTTTAAAGTTGTTGCAGCCTTTGGTGCGGTTTGGTTTTTTGTAAAAAGCATATTCAACAACTTTATAAATGAAAATGATCCAACCCTCCACGGGTCTTATTTTATTGCAGCTGTGCTTGCCGGGCTTGTCTATTCTACCGCTTCAGAAGCGCTAAAAGCTTTCTCTTTTGAAATTCCCTCAATCTTTTGGGGGGGCTTGAAAATTGGCTTTTTGTATGTCTTTTTAAAAGGAATTCAAGCCAGAAAATTTAGTTTAATTTGGACAGGTGTTGTTATGAGCGTGGTTTCATTCGGAATATTTTCTCTCATGTTTGAACTTGATAAAATGCTGATGGGTACAAATGAGCATATTTATTTGTCCTGGTATATTAGTCCGATTTACCATGTTGTTGTCCCTTCCATTTTAACGCTGGCAATCATTTATATTTTGAAGTCTTCTCCTGTAGATGAGCGTGAAATTGGGTGATTCCTTTTTAATGAGGAAAAACTTTTCGCTGCTCCTCGGCTTACTTTGCTTGTTGGTCATGCCCTTGTATTCTCAACGTGGCATCGAAAAAAAGAAAATGGAAGAGGAGGCCCGCTTTTTAGTGGCCACAGGTAAAATTGAAGACGCAGTAAACCTTTACAGACATTTGGCCTTGCGATTTGGAAAGCCTGACCATTATTATTTTCTGGCTGCAAAAACATGGTACGATGCGGGTTTGTTTGTAAAAGCGGCAACTGAATTGCGTGCTTTTTTTGAGGTGTTTCACGGGCGTTCAGAACATTACCAATTGTTGGGAAACTGCCTTGATAATTTAGGTAATCCGGTGGATGCAATTGAAATTTACAAATTAGGATTGTCTCGCTTCCCCGATTCAGGCCCTTTGTACATGGAGTTAGGGATTTTGTTTGCCACAGAAGGCGACACAATTTCAGCACCGGGTTGGTGGGAAAGGGGAATTGAAATGGCGCCCAATTTTTCTTCCAATTATTATTTGGCAGCAAAAGAATACGCAACCAGTTCTGAGTTGATTCGCTCGGTGATGTATGGCGAAATTTTTTTACTGCTCGAGCCTAATTCTCCCCGAACTCAGGAAATGAGTGATTCCCTTTTTGCTTGGTACAAACGAGCACTCACCGATTCTATTTCCTTTTATAACGGTAATTTTTTCTCAAAAGATGCGGAGTTAATTTTTGAAAAATACCGTAAAGGTGAAGATATAGGCAATGAAATTGAGAGTCGTTTCAATTTGGCTTGGTACGTTGCCTGGCCAATGGGGCAGGCTTTTTCGGTTTCAGCATTTCATAAAGCAAGACTTGAGTTCCTGGGTTTTTGGGGTAGCGCAAATAAAAATCATAGCAATCCATTATTCGCCTACCTCAAGAAATTGAACAAAAGGAAATTGTTTGAAGCCTACAACCATTGGTTGTTTGCCGATGGCGCCTCGGCTGAGGCAATGGCCTGGAAAAGTACCCACCCAATTGAATTCAGCTCTTTTTACGATTGGTTTTCCAGTCACCCCATTCACTTCAGTAAAAAAATTCCGGGGCCTTCCGTACTCTTTAGGAAGTCAGGGGCTTTTGATTGAACTAGGGGACCTGTTTTGTGGAGAAAAGCTATGCTCCTAAAAACGGTGTAAAAAGGGAATATCATGAAAAAATGAAGATTTGTAGCTTATTGAAATTGATGATTATTCGGTGTTCGTTTTGCCGTGTCCATAAAATTTAAATCTTTTACCTTTTGAGCTAAGAAAAGACCCAATTATTGGGGTTTTTCTACAAACAAGAAGTAATGGCTTTCTTCAGGCATTGCTAAAAAGGGAATCGAACAGTTTTCCCCAAAATCTGTTGGCTTGCCCTCGTTTTTCAGCCTTTTCCAACCCTTTTAAGTGCATTTTAGCCATTGAAAATCAAGCTATTAATAATCCTTTACCTTATTTGTAAGGGAAACAAATTGTGTAATCTCATAATTTCTGACTTACTTTGGCTTTACCTTTTGAGCTAAGAAAAGACCCAATTATTGGGTCTTTTCTACAAACAAAAAGTAATGGCAGACAGCAGCTATATTTCCGTAAACCTCACACCTAAGCAACTTCAATTTATCAAATTGCTTGATGAATTTGAAGTAGATATTTTTTCCATTGGGGAAATTGAAAAGAAGCTCGAAACCAAATTTGAGAACCTCAATGAAATATTAGAAAATCTTGTTTCCAAAGAGTTTCTGTTGCGAATTGAAAGAGGAAAATATTGCAAAGCGAATTTCAAAGATGAAATGGCAATAGCAAGCATTCTTGTTCCTGATGCTGTTGTTGCATATTGGACTGCTTTAAACCTTCATGGATACACAGAGCAGATTTCAAATACCGTGTTCGTGCAAACAACCAAATCAAAGAAGGGAAAAAAAATTTTCGGAGTTGAATATCGTTTCATCAAAGTAGCAAAGCGCAAGCACACCGGAAT